>JAKSDB010000185.1 GCA_022360415.1 Chlorobiales bacterium | reverse complement strand
GCAAACCGCAGAGCCTGCTTCAGCCCTGCTGTTTCATCGAAAATACCGTTTGTAACATACAAGATAGAGTTAAATGTTCGCATGGCGAGTCTCCTGTCCAGATTCTTGAATGTACTTCTCTATCGGCAGCTCACATTGCATGGCTTCAGCCAACTGTTTAGCGGCACGTTCCGCAGCATCGTAGAATGGTAAAAATACAACATCAGCTCCTTTGGAAATCAATTTCTCCCGCTCATCGATCTTTTGCGTCGACACTGCGATTTTTCCCCTGAAACGCAGATGCTTGAGCGCGTCGATCAGAGCGATACGGGGGTCTTCATGAGTCAATCCGAGAAAGTCATATTGTGCCACCGATGAAACAACCCACTGCACACCTCTAAGGGGCAATGAACCTATGAATTCCTGATCGGAGGCATCGCCATACACAGCATCGAACCCTAGTTTCTTCCATCTGCGTACTTCGTCGGGGTTAAAATCAATGGCAAGAATACGGTAGCCTTCTTTTTTCAGATACTGCGCAACCGCTGAACCATACCGTCCCAACCCGAAAAGTATGATGTCATAACTCCCGGCTCCAAGCATTTCCTGATCTTCCGTCTCCTGACCTCTATGAACACGCTTCTCAAAAACTCCCAGTACAGGCTCCAGGAAAGCATAGAGCATGTGCGAATAGGTTATCATGTAAACGGAAAGGGCTATGGTAATCAGTCCCACCAGCGTAACCAGACCGAGAGCTTGTGAAGAAACATGTCCCAGCTCAAGCCCCATTGCAATGAAAATCAGGGAAAACTCGCTGATCTGTGCAACGGTAAGCCCGGCCAGGAAGGAAGTTCGTTTCCGATAACCCAACACTCCCATGATAATCATGACAATCAACGGATTACCGATAAGCACAAATAGTGAAAAAAGAATCGCCGGATAGATCTGGCTCCCGAGCAATGCCAGTTCGATATGCATACCCAAAGCGATAAAAAAGAAAAGGAGCAGAAAATCGCGTACCGTGGAAAGGCGCGAAAGGATGGTTTCACGGAAAGGGGTCGAGGCAAGGGAAACGCCGGCAAGCAGCCCCCCAAGCTCCTTACTGAAACCAAAATAACTGCCGAGCGAAGCCAAAAGAGCCGCCCATCCTATAGCAAAAGTGACAAGCAATTCCGGGGAT
>JAKSDB010000413.1 GCA_022360415.1 Chlorobiales bacterium | reverse complement strand
GGCATGGCATTATAGATGCTTGCCCGCATTCCTCCTACGGAACGGTGACCTTTCAGTGTCAGCAATCCTTTTTTCGTCGCTCCGGAAAGAAATTCCGCATCAAGAGAGGGATCGGCGAGCGTGAACGGAACATTCATCCACGAACGCGCGTTTTCAGCAACAGGATTTGCATACAGACCGGAATTGTCAATTGCTGCGTACAGTTTGCCGGCCTTTCTCCCGTTTATTTCTGCCATTGCCGATAGACCGCCCTGATCCTTGATCCACTCAAAAACAAGCCCGGCAATATACCAGTTGTAGGTTGGGGGCGTGTTGTACATCGAGCCTGCATCGGCGTGAGTGGCATAGTTGAACATGGTTGGTACTCCATCGGCGGGATTACCGATCAAATCTTCGCGGATGATGACAATGGTAAGTCCTGAAGGGCCGATATTTTTCTGTGCCCCTGCATAAATAATGCCAAATTTCGAAACCTCGACGGGACGAGAAAGAAGGGTCGAGGACATGTCCGCTACCAGTGGAACATCACCCGTTTCCGGAACATAATCGAACTCGACTCCACCGATGGTTTCGTTGGGAGTGTAGTGGACGTAGGCAGCATCAGGGTCAAGTTTCAGGCTCTGCTGTGCCGGAACCGTCGTGAAATTATTGTCGGACGTATCACCTGCAAGATTGACGTTACAGAATCGTTTGGCTTCGGCAATTGCCTTTTTCGACCACATGCCTGTATTGAGATAATCTGCGTTCTTCCTGCCTCTCAACAGGTTGAGCGGAATCATTGCAAATTGACTTGACGCACCTCCCTGCAGGAAAAGCACCTTGTAATTACCGGGAACCGACAGGATCTCGCGCAGATCGGCTTCAGCCTTTTCCGCTATGGAGACAAATTCCTTGCCCCGGTGGCTCATTTCCATTACAGACATTCCTGAACCGTTCCAGTCCAGCATCTCTTCGCTGGCGCGCTCGATTACCGCCGTGGGCAGCATCGCCGGGCCTGCACTGAAATTGAAGTTTCTTGCCATGCTTTGGTGTTTCCTTGTGTTTGTTTTTTCGTTACTGCACACACGTTTCAGGGGAGTTATCCTCTGTAGTGCCGGTTACCAGGCCATTTTCAGGTGCGGCGAGAGCGGATTACAGGTCTTGCCGCAGAAATGGAATGCTGTAATTTAAAAACATTCAATAATTTTCGGTATTGATATCTGCATGAATTACAATGACCTAAACCGAGGGTTTCGACAAATGCCCGGTTCAGGAATGAACTAAAGCTGTTGAGGTGTCCCTGGAACGCTACAGTTGAACACATTAATGCCTAAACTGAGCGTTTCAACAAATGCTCCATAGTACTAAGTTTATTAATAACAATCTGTTATACTGTGTTTGTATTGAAATTATCCCTCACCTTTCAGGTGTGCATGAAAACTGATGTAGAGCCGCATTTGTTGAAACCCTTTGGGATTGTCGATCACACCGGATCTGCTTCGTTACAGGGAACTTGCGTCCCGACTTGTCGGGATACAGCGGCATTCCCCGTGCCTCACATCTCCGGCATGCTCGGCAATCGCTCAATTCAGGTAATGACACTGCCATGAAAGTCAATGAAAGTCCGCCGACAGAAAAGTTCAAAGCCTATCAGGCAGAACTTCATCTGGAAAAAGAGTCCAAAAATCCGGCGAGAGCTGAACGGGCACAATGCGAGCTTGAGCTGATGCGGCAAAGCAGGTTCGCCGTCATCAACGGTATCGTGCATCATTATCAGATTACAGGTCCGGAGAATGCCGAAGAGACGGTGTTGCTTGTCCATGGATGGGATTGCTGGTGGATGTGGTGGCACCATGTGATAAAGGAGCTGAACGAAGCCGGAATAAGGACTATCGCCTATGACCTCAAGGGACACGGCTGGTCCGATCCGGACCCCGGGCAGGATTACTCCATTGCCTCTTTTTCAGACGATCTTGCGGAACTGGTAAAACAGCTGGAACTGAAAGATTTCCATATCGCGGCGTTTTCTTTCGGCCCTTTCGTGACAGTGGATTATGCCGGAAAAGCAAAGGACAGGGTCAAGTCAATAATATTCTACAATTTCGGATTTCTGCCGAACAATGCCCTTCTCGAACGATTCGCCCCGGCAGTCCTGACCTTTACGTTCAATAAAGCATTGAGAAAGATTCACTGGTGGCGGCCTATCTATGCGTATGCAAGAGTTGTCCTGACGAAAAATCCCATCACGTTTCATGATATCATGATCGGTGTCAGAAGTCTTGAGCTGTGTGCACCGGAAGTTGTTGAAAACACAACGCGCCAGATCACTTCGCGCGATGTGACCCGGAAATTGCCGGAACTTGTTAAAAACATAGATATTCCACTTCTGTTTGTTGCGGGTGACGGGGATACAATCATGAGAAGCAAAAACACCCGTAAACTGCAGGAATATGCAAAAAACAGTTCCTATGTCTGTGTACCCAAATGCGGACATCTTATAACTCTCGAACTCCCTGAAAAAGCATCGGAACTGATTATCCGGCAAGTGCATTCGGTGAAAAGCGGCTTCTGAAGACAAAAAAAAGCGAACCATGCAGGAGCAGAACAGTTTTGAAGACCGGTATGCAAGGGGTGACATTCCCTGGGATTTGGGCAGGGTCGATGCCAATCTTGTAGAACTGGTTGAGCATAAACCGGTACCGCCCTGCCGGGCTCTTGATGTAGGCTGCGGGACAGGCGATAATGCCATCTGGCTTGCCGGACATGCATTCGACGTTACGGGAGTCGATATTTCTCCGCTCGCAATTGAAATTGCACGCCGGAAAGCCATTGAGCATGGAGTCGGGAGCGGATTTCTGGTTGCTGATTTTCTGAAAGCACGGATTGACGATTCGCCTTTCGGTTTAGTCTTTGACAGAGGCTGTTTTCATTCTCTCGATCTGCCCGAACAGAGGGAGCTCTTTGTGCGTAACGTTTCACGGCATCTCGGCAAAGAAGGGCTCTGGCTCAGCCTTATTGCCTCCAGGGATGCTCCGCAACGTGATCCCGGTCCTCCCAGGCTGTCCTGCCTTGAAGTAGCGGCTGCTGTCGAACCGTTTTTCGAGATTTTGTCTCTTGTATCGGGGCATCTTGATTCGAACCGGCCCGATCCGATCCGTTGCTGGGTATGTGTGATGAGGAAAAGAGCCCTGGATTGAGCGCTCCGGAGAAAAACCGTTCAGCCAAACAGCTGATCAGCTGTCACGACATCAGGCTGATACTTGCTTTTCGTGATAATAAGGCTAACTTGTAGCTGTTTTTTTACAATAATTCGAGAAAATCATGACTAAAGATTACAAGATATACAGGGAAGGGGACAGGTTTGTTTTTGAAAGAGTTGTTTATCCGAGGCTCAAGGGACTTATTTCGAAAACCGTGACCGACAATCCCTTCAACAATCCCGACAGCTGTTCCACAGAGAAAGAAGAGGAAAAGGTTAAAGATGTCTGTCTTGCCGAAGAGGTTGAACTTCTGGAGGAGTGTGACGATGAGGCTGCAATAGATAAAGCCATCCAGGAAGCGGGTGAATTCATTATCGGCTATTTCTTCGATACCAAAGGGATGGAATGAGTGCTGTAATGGCGATGGTCGTTATCCATTCAGCCTGAATTAATTCATGAGAGTCCGAAGCGCTGTCGATCCCGACAGAGTCGGGACAACGACGTAATCAGGGCGCAACAAATTAATTGAGCCGCCCTTATTGTTTCGGTTCCCAATAGCACCTCTTCGGTGAAACAATACGCCCTTCTTCTTTCAATGCCTTCATTGCCTTGTCGACCTTTTTGCGGTTGAGGCCGCTGATTTCACTGACCTGCCCGGCGCTGAGCGGTTTGCCCTCTTTCTTCATGACTTCCAGAACCGCATCTTTTTCTTCCATGATGATTGTTTTCGCTGGTTTACAAGAACCTGAATACGCTTGCTCTAAACAGCGAATCAACTGAAATAGTGCCTGTTTTTTTTATTTTACGGCATCTCGCTTATCGTCAACCCAAATGAAGATTCCTTATCATGAAGCGCTTCTTATCCTTTTCGCTGCTGCCCTCGTTGGTGCTTGTTCTGATGTTCTTTACCGGATGTGCAATGGAAAAGCCTGAATCTGTTCAACCAGGCGAGCCGGTAACGGATATTGACGGGAATACATACAAGACTGTCAAGATAGGCGATCAGGTCTGGATGGCTGAAAATCTCGCCGTCACTCGATACCGGAACGGCGATCCTGTTCCCGGCGTGACTGAACGGGATGAGTGGGTTCTGCTCGAAACAGGGGCATGGTGCGAGTCGGATAACGATCCTGAAAAGGGAAAAGCATATGGAAAGCTTTACAATTTTTATGCGGTCAATGATCCGCGCGGCCTCGCACCGGAAGGGTGGCGCATTCCGACCGAAGAGGACTGGCGAGAGCTCGAGCAGCATCTCGGGATGCAACAGGAGGAAACAGGAGAGGTTGAGTTCCGCGGAAAAGAGCAGAATGTCGGCGGCAAGCTCAAGGAATCCGGAACGGAACACTGGGACGAGCCGAATGCCGGGGCTACCGATGAAACCGGTTTTGCCGCACGTGCGGGAGGATACCGTGACAATGACGGTCCGTTTAATTTCTTTGGCAAGTACGCCTCTTTCTGGACTGCTACAGAGGCCGAAAACGGCCGGGTATGGTTCCGCGGGCTTGCCACAAACGAAAGCGGCGTTTACCGTTTCAGCTTCAACCGGAAGTGCGGTTTCTCGGTACGTTGTATCAAAGACCTAAACTGAGCATTTCAATAAATGCTCCATAATAGCAAGTTTATTAAAAACCATCTGTTATACTGTGTTTGTATAGAGATTATCCCTCACCTGTCAGGTGGGTCAAAAAATGATATAGAGCCGCATTTATTGAAACCCTTCGGGATCGCCGATCACACCGGATCTGCTTCGTTACAGGGAACTTGCGGTAGATCACTACAGCGGCATTCCCTGTGCCTCACATCTCCGGCATGCTCGACAATCGCTCAATTTAGGTGATGACTGCTGAACTGTTGATTTGTTGAATCGTTAAATTCCAAAGGGCGGACAATCGAGAGTCGCCCTTTTCTTTTAGTATGGTTTTGTTTCGGATTTTTCTTTCAATGCCGGCTTCTGGATTCCGGCTCCTTGATTCACCTTATTTTGTAACTTGCCATTATTGGCTGCATTCCACTAGTCACTTGTCACCTGTTACTTGTCACTATTCCAATACACCATGAGCTGGCAGGATATTATCGGTCAAAACATGCAGGTACGCATCCTGCGAAAAGCCGCATCATCAGGAAGGCTTTCTCATGCCTATCTTTTCACGGGACCGGAAGGCACAGGAAAAGAGTCGGTCGCTTTTGAGCTCGCGAAAGTGCTCAATTGCGAAGGCAGTGATGCCACCCGCGATTCCGGTTCATGCGGCATCTGCCACAGCTGCCGCACTATTGATACCTTCATGCACCCGGATATCGAATATGTCTTCCCCGTCGAATCAGCCCTCCTTGAAAGAAACGACCCGGCAAAAGCCGAAAACAAACGCACATCCGAGGCAAGGGAACGGTATGAATCCCTTATCGGGCAGAAAACGCGAAACCCCTATTTCACCCCCTCGATGGACCGTTCGATGGGCATTCTCACCGAGCAGGTAAACGTTCTCCAGCAAAAAGCTTCGTTCATGCCCGCTCAAAAAGGGAAAAAAGTGTTCATCCTGTCACAGCCGGAAAAACTGCACCCTTCAGCAGCCAACAAACTGCTGAAGCTGCTTGAAGAACCTCCGGAACATGTCCTTTTCATTCTGGTATCATCACGCCCCGAAAGCGTCCTGACGACCATCCGTTCGCGCTGCCAGGCATTGAAATTCTCGAGAATAAAATCCTCCGACCTCGACAACTGGCTACAGAAAGCTTATCCCGGACTCCAGGATGAGATGAAACATTTTATCATCAATTTTTCAAGAGGAAATCTCCGTGTCGCTGTAGACATGGTCAACAGTTTTGAAGAAGGAGGAATGGAGATTTTCGAAGGCATCGAAACCCGTAACAAGGCAGTCGATTTTCTGCGAAACGTGCTTACCCCGAACAGGCTTTCCGAGGCTGTTTCAGGGACGGAGGAACTGTCGAGAAACATGGGAAAACAGGAAATCATCGCTCTTCTGGCTTCTCTTCTGCTTTTCTTTCAGGATATTCAGCACAGAATCATCGACCCGGACTGGAAATCGCTTAACAACCCTGATCTTGGCGAAACGATCGACCGTTTCGTTCATAATTTTCCTGATCCCGACTTTTATGCTCTCTCAACCGCAACCGAGGAAGCTATCCGAAGCATCCAGCGTAACGTCAATCCCCTGCTGACCCTTTCCGCTTACGTAATCCGGGTAAAAAGCCTGTTAGGACGTTCCTGAACCTCTCGCCGTATCTGCCACCCATTTCAGGTATCCCGGCAATCCGCCCGAAACGGAGACCTTGATGATTTCAGGAAGATCATAGGGATGGTGCAGCAGAATATATTCCTCGATACTTTCGTAATGCTTTTCGAGTGTCTTGATCCATAAAACAGTTTCTTCTTCCTTGCAAAGCTTTGCTTCCCAGACATAACGGCTGCGAATATCCTGCATATGGATACACGCCGCAAGACCTTCTTTCAGCAATCCTTCCGAAAGAGCATCGGCCACTTCCCTGTCCGGAGCGGTCGTTGTGACCAGACAGTATCCTTTCATTGAAGTCAAAATTCAAAGGTTAAAAGTTAAAAAAAGAATCCTGGCGTCGATAATCTTTTCGATTACGAGAACGAGCACGATCCCAGTCAAAAGCTCAACAAATAAACAGTTAAACAGATCAACAATTCAACAACTTTCCCTTACAATTCAATCAGCTCCCTGGTAAGCTGCTGAAAGGGTTCGACCCCGTTCTCTCGCATAATCACGGTATCTTCTATGCGGACCCCGAATTTTCCCGGCAGGTAAATCCCCGGCTCTATGGTAAACACCGAACCTACAGGCAGATTATCTTCCGATGTTTTCCCGAGCCGCGGCTTTTCGTGAACCTCCACTCCAACACCGTGACCGAGACCGTGGCCGAAAAAATCATTGTAGCCATGTTTCTCGATGTAGCCGCGCACCAGGGCATCGAGCTCTTTACCGGGCATTCCGGGCCGGGCCGAATCGGCCCCCAGTTGCTGCGCTTCCCTTGTTATTTCATATATCTTCCTTGCCTCATCCGGCACTCTGCCCAACGCAACCGTCCTTGTCTGGTCAGATGCATAGCCATTACAGACACACCCCATATCGATCACGATCAGGTCCCCCGGTCTGAATTTCTCTTTGCCGGGCCTGGCATGGGGAAGAGCCGATCGAACGCCTGATGCGACAATTGGCTCGAACGAGTCTTTCTCGGCACCGTGGCGTTTGTGCCGGCAACTTATTTCAGCCGCAATCTCGGCTTCTGTCACGTCAGGGGAAATCAGGGGCAGGATTTCCTCGAAAACCTTCTCGCTGATTGCCGCGGCCTGTTTCATCCATCTGATTTCCCGATCGTTTTTTATTACCCGGAACTCATCAAAAAAGCCTTCCACCGGCACGATATCCACCTCTTTCAGTTTTTCTCCGAGCTTTTCCGCTTCACGCACCGTCAGATGCTCGGACTGGATGGCAACACGCCTTCCTCGAACATATCCTCCTTCTATAATCGAATCACAAAAGCTGTTCTGTATGATTACGGATTCCATGGCATCAACCTCCTGCTTCACCTGTTCACCGTAGCGGAAATCGGTAAAGAGAAGGCTTTTCTGCCGGCTGAGCAGCACTCTCGCACTGGAACCGCTGAACCCTGTCAGCCATCGTATAACATGAAGATCGGATACCATCAACGTATCGACATCCATCCGGGACATTTTTTCCAGAAACGGTTCGAGCTTTTTCGACATGGTATTCAGCTCATTGAGCAGTTTATTGTTATCGTTGGCATTCTTATTTTAATTTATAGCTTTAAAGGGTTTTTCTATTTGTCAACGCTTTGTTTTTCTATGCAGTACAAGGAGTTACTTCACAAGCTGCTCGCGGACCGCGATCTTTCACGTGGAGAGATGGAAGATTGCATGACGGGAATCATGCAGGGTGAGTTCCCCGACAGTGTTATAGCAGCTGTTCTCGTTTTGCTTCAGAAAAAGGGGGTAACGGCTGAAGAGGTCATAGGCTCCTATAACTCGCTTATCTCCAGAGTAACTCCGGTTCATCTCGATGCCGATGCGGTGGACACCTGCGGGACAGGAGGCGACCAGACCGGCACCTTCAACATCTCCACTGCCGCGGCTATCATAGCAAACGGCACAGGTGTCCGCATTGCCAAGCACGGAAACCGGTCTGTGACAAGCCGCTGCGGCAGTGCCGATGTCCTTGAAACTCTTGGATACCGCATAGATCTGCCGCCTGAAGGAACCGAAGAGCTTTTCCGTGAAACCGGGTTCGCCTTCCTTTTCGCCCCGCTTTACCACCCTTCGATGAAAGCCGTGGCACAGGTGCGAAAGGAGCTGGGCATCAAAACCATCTTCAATATGCTCGGGCCCCTGGTGAATCCCGCAAGGGTAAGCCGGCAGGTTGTGGGCGTCTTCGACATATCCGTCATGGACATCTATGTAGAAACCCTGAAAGAAACCGGCTGCTGTCATGCAATGGTTGTTCACGGAGAAACCGAATCAGGGGCCGGGCTCGACGAGCCCAGTGTATGCGGTACTACACACATTGCCGAACTTCAGGAAGGTGAAATAAGGTATCATGAAGCCCTGCCGGAAACATTCGGACTCTCCCGGTGGAACATCGCCGATCTGAGGGGAGGCGACAATAAACATAACGCGAAGATTATCCTGAAAATTCTTGACGGAAGTGCCACACAGTCGCAGACCGAAGCCGCACTTTACAGCGCTGCCATGGCATGCTATGTTTCCGGATGCGCAAACTGTATCGATGACGGCCTGAGCAAAACCAGGGACTGTCTGGAAAGTGGAAAAGCGCTTTCACAGTTTGAAAGGGTTTTGTCCCTAAATGGTGAAATTGCTGACAAATACCGAACTTCGATCAAGTAAATGCTTACATTTCTGCGGAAAAACTCGTATTATTGTTGCTTTGTTTCATGAACCCGTAAACCATGAACGGACGTAACGCCGGCAATACCGAGCTTGAGCAGAACCTTCAGGCACAGCTGCTTTCATCCGGGGTAAGCGCGGCAAGGGAAAAAGCTATTCGGCAGGCTCTTGCCAATGTCAACAAACCGGGCTTCAGGCTGGAGCCATCGGCGATCCTGCCGCTTATGAAACCGGTAACATGGTTCCCGCCAATGTGGGCTTTCGCCTGCGGTGTTGTCTCAACCGGTGAAGACATCCTTTCCAACTGGTCCATCCTGCTCCGCGGTATCATCCTTGCAGGCCCGCTGATGTGTGCCATGTCGCAGACAATGAACGATTACTTTGATCGCGAAGTAGACGCGATCAATGAGCCCGGTCGCCCCATACCCGCTGGAAAGATTTCAAAGCAGGCAAGCTGGATTATTACGTTTACACTTATCATGACCGGTTTCCTTGTTGCCTGGTCGATCCACCCTTACGTCATGGCTATCGCATTTGTCGGAGTACTCATGTCCCATACCTACTCGGGCCCTCCTTTACGCGCCAAAAGAAACGGATGGTTCGGTAACCTCATCGTGGGCTCTGCCTATGAAGGGGTCGCATGGCTTACCGGCAGCTTTGCCATCACCCAGGGAATCCCCTCTTCGGAATCGATCGCTCTTGCCATCATCTTTTCCCTCGGCGCCCATGGCATCATGACGCTTAACGACTTCAAATCCGTCGTGGGAGACAATATCAGAAAGGTTGCTTCCATCCCTGTTCAGCTCGGCGAGAAAAAAGCCGCCATACTGGCATCCGTCATCATGGACATCGCCCAACTTGCCGCCATCGGGATCCTGCTGGCAAAAGAGGCTTACCTGACGACGGGCATAGCCGTACTTCTGCTTGCGCTCCAGATTCCCATGCAGAAGATCCTGATAGACAACCCAAAAGAAAAGGCTGTCTGGTACAACGCTTTCGGCACACTGCTGTATGTGCTTGCCATGATGGTTTGCGCTGTAGGTATCAGGCCCTGACTCCCCAAGAAGCTTTTTTACTTTCCAAAGAATTACTATATTCGCATTCATTTTCACAACGAGAAGGAAAGTCATTATGTCCAAAGTCTGCAAGCTGACAGGGAAGCGCCCGAAATACGGAAATACGGTATCGCACGCGAATAACCATCGCCGCAAGCGCTTCGAGCCCAACCTCCATACCAAAAGGATCTGGCTCGAGGAAGAAAAACGCTGGGTAAAAGTTCGTCTTTCCGCGAAAGCAATGAAAATCATGTCGAAAACCGGAACAGCCGAGCTTGCAAAGCTACTCAAGTAACTCTTTCGGAAGGCATTCATTTTTTTTGTCAGAGCTCAATCATAAGACCGTGGTTGAGCTTTTTTGTTCTGCTGAGGAAAAAGGAGAAATTTATACTGAATCGCCGGTCTACAGAACAGTATAGGGCAAGCAGGTATTATTTTTGATTTTTGACCTTTGACTTTTTGCGATGCCTAAAAAAGTAACCATATACACCGACGGAGCGTGCAGCGGCAACCCGGGAAAAGGCGGATGGGGGGCTCTGCTCATGTACGGCGATGTACGGCGGGAAATCTCCGGGTACTCTCCTTCCACAACCAACAACCGCATGGAACTGATGGCCGCGATCAAAGGCCTCGAAGCGCTGAAGGAACCCTGCAACGTCGACATCTACAGTGATTCGAGCTACCTTGTCAATGCAATCAATCAGCAATGGCTGAAAAAATGGACGATAAACAACTGGAGAACGTCGGCAAAAAAACCGGTTGAAAATATTGACCTCTGGAAAAAAATACTCGAGTTGATTAGATTGCACAATGTTACCTTTCACAAGGTTAAAGGGCACAGCGATAACGAATACAACAACCGCTGTGACTTTCTTGCGCGTGAAGCGATCCTGAACAACAGTTAGCTCCTGTATGGAAAACCAGCCGGAACAGCAAACCCCGCAGCCCGGAGACAAAAAAGCGAAAAAAAAGCCGAGCCTTCTCCTGATAGTGTTGATTTTAGGCACCATCGGCCTGGTCGCGCAGCTTTTATGGGTCAACTGGCCAAAACCCGTGAGCGAACCTGAACCGCTGAACTCCGAACTTGCTTCCGTGATCGACCGTCTGCCGGGAACCTCCGACGCATTGATCTATGCAGGGCTGAAGGATATCAGGCAAAGCGCGTTCTGGCAGGAAGTCATCCCGGACACCCTGAAAGAAATGAGCTGGCTTCAGTCGGACAAGGCTTTTGGGCAGATTATCGATGAAACAGGCTTCATTCCCGCACGCGATCTGGATACACTTCTCCTTGCATTTCAGCAGCAGAACACAAAAAAACAGAAATACCTCGGCATCCTGTGGGGCGCTTTTGATGAAACGGTAACCACGAACTATCTCCAAAAGAAAAGCATCGAAACCAGGAAGTACGGCAATGAAAAGTGTTACGCCCTTTCAGATACGCTCTGGGTGTGCAGACCGGGCAACCGGCAAATCCTTCTTGCCAACAGTCCGCAGCTGCTTAGAGGATTTCTCGAGCCCGAGAAAAATTTTCTTGTCCGCGACTCCACCACGGCAGCGCTTATCGACAAGGCGATTTACAAGTCGCATTTCTGGTTTACCCTTTCTTCCACAAACTGGACGCTGGGCGCACTGCAAAGCCTGACGTCAGGGAACAAAGACGTTAAAACCCTCGGCAACCTGAACCGCATCCGACAACTCGCGCTCTCGCTCAAATTCAACGACGGAGTCGAAGGACAGACCGAGTGGATTTACCGGAACAGAACTTCAGCTTACTTCGCATCGACTTTCCTCTGGGGTGCGATCAAACTCTCAAGCAGCTCGGGAACACGGACAACCGAACCTACAAAAGCGCTTCTGAAAGAACTTGACGTGATGCAGAATCTCGAGTCGGTCATTGTAAAAACCGATCTGCCATTGAGCTTTTTCAAGCCGGAAACCGAAAACAGGGAAAATCAGTAGGCAGTCGGCGAGTCCGGGATTGTTGATTTGTTCCCGATTATGCGGGCAAACACACAGGTCGGGACTCGCCTTTTTTAGCCATCTCGCTAACAAGCTATCAAGCCTGTTATAACAATTCAACAGAGCCAGTCTTCCCCGTCATTTTATTCTTCCGTTTTTGACTTTTGATTTTTGCCCTTTGACTTCCTCCTGAATTGCAGATACTTCCCTTTCCACACCACCTCGAG
>JAKSDB010000196.1 GCA_022360415.1 Chlorobiales bacterium | reverse complement strand
TCCGGATGATATCGAGAACCCGGAAATCGATGACCTGCTGGATGACATCGGAGAAGTCGTGCTACAAAAAGGCGGGAGTGTTCATGTTGTTCATGCCGACCGGATGCCTTCCAAGACCGGTGTTGCTGCAGTTTTCCGGTTCTAAGTCCCCAAAGCTGTTGTAGGCTGGTTGTGTAGCAGTTTTGTGATCCGGTTGATTGTGTTAACTTGCATCGGGTTGTGAACTTGTCCAATATCATCTTGCGCTTACCTCATGCATGAACTTCTGAATCACACATTGGTGATGATCGGCGGTTACTTTGCCATCATGAATCCATTAGCCAATACGGCTATCTTTACGGCTGTTACAGCGGGGATGGATGATCGCGGGATTAAAAAAACGGCACTGAGCGCAGTTGTTACTGCTTTGTGCATTGTTCTCTGCTTTATTCTTCTTGGTCGGATCATTTTTGACTTTTTCGGTATAACCCTTCCTGCTTTGCGTGTTGCGGGTGGAATCATGGTTTTTTTTATCGGATTCGATATGATGCATGGCAGAACATCGGCGGTTCATGCTCCTGCGGGTGGCGGAGATTCGGGTATGCCGGGCCAGAATCTCGGTATCAGTCCTTTGGGGATTCCGATTCTTGCCGGTCCGGGCACTATCGCCGTTTCAATGAGTTATTCCGCGACAGGCAATGGGCTCGAGATTGCTGTGAACGCGCTGGTTTTTTCCGTTATGTGTCTGATAACGTATGTTTTTTTCCTGCTCGGGGATAAAGTTGAGCAGAAACTCGGCCAGGAAGGGTTAAAGGTCATTACCCAGATTATGGGGCTGATTCTCTCTGTCATCGGTATCCAGATCGGGATCGAAGGTGTGTTCGGTGCGATTTCACTGTTCGGGCAGCAAAGTGCGGTTTGATCCCGGCTTATCGTTCTTCCGCAAACTGTTACGATGAAGCATTTATTTTTCAATACCATACTTCCATGTTTTTCATGCAAAACTATGCCTTCATCCTCCCGATGTCGGTCCGCGACTACGAGTGCGATATGCAGGGGATTGTCAATAACAGCGTGTACCAGAACTATCTCGAACATGCCCGCCATGAATATCTCAAAGCTGTCGGGATGGATTTCAAAATATATGCGCAAGAAGGCGTAAACCTTGTTGTTGTCAGGGCTGAACTTGATTACAAATACCCGCTTGAAAGCGGTGACAGGTTTATTGTCGGGCTGAATATGGTGAGAGAATCAAGGTTGAAATTCGTGTTTTATCAGGATATTTTTCTGGAAAAGGATAAAAAGCTTATCCTGAAAGCAAAAATTACCGGCACGGCTCTCAATCAGCACGGCCGTCCTGAAATTCCCGAAAAACTTGACGCGTTTCTTCAAAACGAGGCTACGGTGTTCACAGCTAAATGAAAGTTTTTTATGAAGCCATTGAAACAGGTTGCTCAGGCGTATATGACTTTGAGTGAAGGGGAGAAGAAATTGCAGGAGGGTGCTTTTGAAGATGCCGTTTCGGAGTATCAAAAAGCGAAGGCTTTTACCCGTACCATACCTGAAGAAGAGGTGTTCGATCATGACGGGTTCGACGCTCTTTGTCATGCGGGGCTATCCTGGGCTTTGGGTAAGCTCGAACAGTACGAGGAAAGCCTTGCATCGGCCGACAAGGCGCTACGTTATTTCAACCGTCGGGGTGAGCTTCATAAAGATGAAGGGAAACAGTGGATTGCAGCTGTTGTAAGCCGGGCGTTTGCACTTGCAAGGATCGGTCGAATCGCAGAGGCGCTGGAGGTCTTTCGGATGGCTGGCGAAATGATTGAAGAACGTAAAGGAGAATTGCCGGAAAAGGAAAAGCTTCAGAAAATAGTCGCTGACAATATTGCCATGCTGGAAACCTCCATACCGGAAGATAGTGCAAAACGTAAGGCATGGTGGGAATTCTGGTCTTGAATGGCATTACGTCCGGAAAAAAATCAGGAGATCAGGAAAATCCTGGTAATCAGGTTGAGCTCCATTGGAGATATCGTGTTGACGACTCCTGTTCTTCGCCGTTTACGCGCCGCATACCCTGATGCGGTTATCGACTACTGTGTCAAACCGACTTTTGCATCCCTTTTGAACGCTTCACCTTATCTGAACACCGTCTACACCACCGCTTCTCCTCCACAGGGCCATTACGGTATGGTTATCGATCTGCAGAACAACCTGCGATCGCGCTCACTGGTGAAGGCAATCCCTTGTGACAGGGTCTTTCGCTATCAAAAGCAGAACTGGAAAAAACTGCTGCTTGTCCGCGCAGGTCTCAATCTTTTTGACTCAAAAGATTCGGTTGTCGATCGTTATATGGCTTCCATTGCAGGGGGGCTGGTCGGGGGAGATGGTAAAGGTTGCGAGGTGTGGCTATCGGATGAAGATCGCAGATTCGCGGCTTCAGCAATTACCGGTAATATCCTCCGGCTGGGTGTCTGTTTCGGGGCTAACCATCTGACCAAGCGGTACCCTCCCCGCAAGTTTGCGTCGATTATTGAAACCCTGCTCAGGGAACATCGATTATGTGTTTATCTGCTGGGCGGGTCCGACGATACATTACAGGCTGAAGAAATACTTGAAACGCTCTCTCCTGCCGCAGCAGCAGGGGTCGTGAACCTTGCCGGCAAAACATCCCTGATGCAGTCTGCGGCGGTCCTGGAGATTTGTGACGCAGTCTTGACCAACGACACGGGCCTGATGCATATTGCTTCTGCGTTCGGAAAACAGCTTTTCGTGCTGTTCGGCTCATCAGTCGCCGAGTTTGGTTTTCTCCCCTACAACACGCCGTATGTCCTGTTCGAAGTTGCTGATCTGGCTTGCAGGCCCTGTTCGCATATCGGCAGAGACAGCTGTCCGAAAGGTCATTTCAGATGTATAACGGACATCCAGGAAAAATTGGTGGCGAAAAAGATCACAGATTATTTCACGACTATTAAGCAGGATTGATTTTCTATGAGGATCGCAACCTGGAACATCAACGGTATCCGGGCACGCAGGGATGCCCTGTTGGCATGGATCAACGAGAAGCAACCTGATATTCTCGTGCTCGAAGAACTCAAGGCACAGGAAGAAAATATTCCCGAAACGTTACTGGCGTTGCCGGGGTATAACAAATACTGGAACGGCTCGACGTTCAGGAAAGGGTACAGCGGAGTCGGCGTGTTTCTTAAGGAAGGGTATGGCATTGACTGTCGTCTTGAGATACCGGATTTTGACAGGGAGAACCGAACGGTAGCAGTTCATTATCTTAATCTTACTGTTATAGGCACTTATGTCCCGAGAGGCGACGGAGAGGCGCATTATGCAGTAAAACTCAGCTACCTTGCCGATTTGAGTGCCTATATCCGGGGACTTCTGCATCAAGGACGGCAGGTAATACATGCCGGAGATATCAATGTGGCCCACACGGATCTCGATGTTCATCACTCCCAGAACAAGCCGGGAGCCGTAGGGCTCCGGGTTGAAGAAAGAGCGGCTATTGACCGGCATCTTGCGATTGGCCTGCATGACATCATGCGGGAACGCTTTCCCGATAAAAAAGACCTCTTTACCTGGTGGCCTTACTGGAAAGGAGCTCGTGAGAGAAATCTCGGGTGGAGGATTGACTGTTTCTATCTCTCGGATGAGTTGGTAAGAGATGTCAGGGAGGTGATCATCGATCACGATGAAAAAAGTTCTGACCATGCCCCGGTTATTCTTGAACTGGAATATTCCATTGATGGAAAGTAGTTAGGGAGAAGCCTTTTTGCTCGCCTGATCGGGGATTTGCGCTCTGGTTTATTGCTGTTGGAATAATGTTGAAAATACTTTACCTTTAAGGTTCAAATTTGCAAGTGGTGTTCACGGTGTTACGTGAATCCAAGGGGCAGGGAGGCGCAATACCTGATCCCCGCCATTTGTACGAGTCAACAAACTGTTTTAAGTTGTTTTGCGCTATGGGAATGAAGAAACTGTACGAATGTACCGTAATCATCAATGGTGGGCTGGAAGATGATGCGATTGCAGCAGCTATGGATGAGGTAAAAAGTGTTATCACCAAAAACGGCGGTGATATCGAAAATGTGCTTGAAGTCGGGAGACGAAAGATGGCATACCCGATTAACAAGCAAACGATCGGTTCCTATGCTCATATCGAGTTTCAAGGGGAGCCGTCGGGCATAGCAGCCATTGAAAAGATTTTCCGTTACGACGATACTATCCTGCGTTTTCTGATCGTGCATCTGAGTACCCCGTTGCTGGAAATGCGCAAGAGGGTTGAGAAATACAGTGTCGTGATAGGCAGTCCTGATGACCAGAGTGATGAGGAGCAGCAAGAAAATCCTGCCGCAAAAGATTAGCCCCCTGACTCAATGTCTACAGTTAACTATGAATCGATACCTTTTGGAAAAAACGGAGGAAAGGTTATGGCTGATTTGAAAATGCCTGAAATCAATAGTGTCATCATTGCGGGTAACTTGACCAAAGACCCTGTTTTTCGTCAAACCAACTCAGGTGGTACACCCGTTGTGAATTTCTCGATTGCCTGTAACAGACGTTTCAGGGACAGTAATCATCAGTGGCAGGAAGATGTCTGTTATGTAGGTATCGTTGCATGGAACAAGCTTGCTGAAAGCTGTCGTGACAATCTTAAGAAAAGTGCAGCTGTTCTTGTCGACGGGGAATTACAGAGCAGAACATGGAAAGCCCAGGATGGCTCATCCCGCACTGTCGTTGAGATCAAGGCAAGACGGATCCAGTTTCTCAACAAGCGAAAGAAGACCGGTGACGAGGAGGATTCTTCCGGTTTTATCGAGGATGACTTTCAGAGGAACGACAATGTAGATGAAAGGTACCAGGGTGATGATCCCGGCCATGTGTATGAGTATAAATATCTTCCTTCCGAGTAAGGAAAGGCAAAAGACAAATTTGTAAGTAGAGAATGAAACAAAAACGTACAGGTGCATCGGCGAACAAGTCGATTGGCAACGCGCTGGCATCCAAGAAGAAAGTAACCAAGAACCAGGTTGTGTTTTTTGATTACCGCGACGAGAGAAAGCTGAAACGGTTTATCAACGATCAGGGAAAAATCATTCCCCGCCGTATCACAGGACTATCCGCTAAAGAGCAGAACCTTCTTACCCATTCAGTGAAATGGGCCAGATTCCTTTCCATTATCCCTTATGTAGCGGACGAGTACAAGTAAGGTAATTCAGCATGTTTAAAACTTTATTGAGCGAGGAAACAGAGCAGTGAAAATTATTCTAAAACAGGATATTGTAACGCTGGGGGATGCGGGTGACGTCGTGGATGTAAAAAACGGCTATGCCAACAACTACCTGATCCCGCAGGGCATGGCGCTCAGGGCTACCGAAGGCAAACTCAAGGCCCTTGAAACCGAAAGAAAGCAGCAGGCAAGGAAAATCGATCAGCAAAGGGCAGCCGCTCGTGAAATGGCAGCCAAGCTACAGCAGTTAAACCTTAAAGTTTCTGCGAAAGCGGGTGAATCCGGCAAGCTTTTTGGCACCGTTACGTCTGGTGATATTGCTGAAGCGTTGAAAAATGAGGGGGTGACCCTCGATCGCAGGAAAATCAGCCTCGACGCTCCAATCAAAGCGCTGGGTAACTATGAGGCTGGTGTAAAGCTTTTCATGGATGTAACAGCGATCCTTAAGGTTACTGTAGAGGCGGAAGGTTAGGTCTTTTTTCGCTGAATCTGACCACATAAAGCGTATCGACCGCACAACGGCATGTACCGGTGTGCGGTTTTTTTATGTAGTAAATTATCATAAATTGACGTATTAAAGAAGTTTTTATAGGTGGATAACGAGTGTGTAACTGATTGTTGGTTACATGAAGAGCGTCGATCCTGTGATGTCGGAAATCCGAAAAGAAGCAAAAGACTGTCCTCACGACCATAGCTGTTTGGAGGGTAAACGGGAGCATCTTTGCAGAGTGGCTGGAGGATATGGGGACAAGGTTCTTTTTTTAAAAAAAGGCACTCCGCAGAAAAAGAGCTGCCCGTACTTTTATACTTTTGGAGATGACGGAATCTGTACTTGTCCGGTGCGGTACAGGTTGTACAGCGAATACGGGATATGAGAGTGATTCGGCCCAGGGTTCTTGCATTTTTTCCTACCTTTGCCTCGATTACTATGCGATAATACCTTCTATGGTTTTATCGATAAATCGGAAACCGCCTACGGTCTCCTGATAGGTTTCAGGAGGCTTTTGTTATTGTGAGAACTGTTCGAGCATTCTAACGTCGTTTTCAAAAAGAAGACGAATATCGTCAATCTTGTAACGCAAGAGGGCTGTTCGGTCAACGCCCATGCCAAAAGCGAAACCGGAAAATTCGTCCGGGTCAATGGAACAGTTCCTCAGCACGTTGGGGTGAACCATACCACAACCGAGTATTTCAAGCCAACCGGACTGTTTGCAGACACGGCACCCTTTTCCCCCGCAAAGGTAACAGGTGACATCGACTTCCGCAGAAGGTTCGGTGAACGGGAAAAAACTCGGCCTGAAACGAAGCTGTACATTGCTGCCGAACATCTGCTTCGCGAATGAATAGATCGTTGCTTTCAGGTCGGCAAAAGAAACATTTTTATCGATATACAGCCCTTCGAGCTGGTGGAAGACGCAGTAGCTGCGGGCGCTGATAGCCTCGTTGCGATATACCTTGCCCGGACAGATTACCCTGATCGGTGGTTTTTCTTCGAGCATCACCCTGATCTGTACAGGTGAGGTATGGGTGCGAAGAAGAAGATTGTCTTCGTCTTCATTTAGTGTGACGAAAAAAGTGTCCTGCATATCTCTTGCAGGATGATTGGCGGGGAAATTCAGCATGTCGAAATTGTAGCTGTCACGCTCAAGCTCGGGTCCGGTCGCTATGGCGAACCCCATGGCTCTGAAAATCTGCTTCATGTCTCCCAGGGTTTTCTGTACAGGATGCTCGGAACCCTGATACTCATTTCTGCCCGGCAGCGTCAGATCGACCTGTTGTTTTCGCCTGCCTGATGTTACTGCCTCGATGCTTTTTTTCGCAACATCATACTTTTTCTCGGCAGCCTGTTTCAACTGATTCAACAGTTGTCCGTAAACAGGACGTTCAGAAGAGGGTGCATCTTTCAGCAGGTTGAAAAGCTCCGCAATGCTTCCTTTGCGTACCATGAACCGGAGACGGAATGCCTCCAGATCATCGGCGTTTTCGATGGCGAACGCTCCTATCTCCTGCTGTAACGTCTCTATGCTGTTTTTCATGGCTACTCTTTGCTGTTCCGGGGCATTAGCCCATAGCGGATTTTACGATCTGGCTGAATGCAGCGGGATCTTTTACCGCAATTTCAGCAAGAGCTTTCCGGTTGATGTCGATGTTTTTCTTGTTCATCGCTTCCATCAGGCGAGAGTAGCTTGTGCCGTTTTCCCTGGCAGCCGCGTTGATCCGCATGATCCAGAGGGCACGGAACGTTCTTTTCTTGACCCTTCTGTCACGGTAGGCATACTGTTCCGCCTTGTCGACGGCATGCTTGGCAACGGTTAAAATATTTCCTCTTGCTCCCCAGTATCCTTTCGCTTTTTTTAATATCCTCTTTCTTCGTGTGCGTGATGCTGCTGCATTTGTGGCTCTTGGCATCGTGGTTTCGGTTTAATTGTTTAACGATTATTATGCCAGGATCATACGTTTGATCTGTTTTTCCTGGGCTTTGTCAACCAGAGTGGATTGGTGAAGGCGGCGTGTTCTTTTTCTGTTCTTTTTTTCGAGGTTGTGCGACCCGTTCATTTTTTCGCGTTTGATCTTCCCGGACGCAGTTACTTTAAACCTTTTACAGGCTCCGCGATGTGATTTCATTTTAGGCATGGCCGTATCGTTTTATTATCGGTATGTAATTACTGTTGTGATTCCTTGTTCATTTTCGCCAACTGTCTTTCGTAGGCTTCAATTTTTTTCTTGTCCGGTTCGAAGTAAACAAAGAGCCTTTTCCCCTCGAACTTTGGTTCGCCTTCAGGGTTGCTGACGTTGCTGAGCCGTTCCGTCAGCCGCTCTACCAGCTCAAAGCCCTTGTCCTTGTAGATAATGGAACGTCCGAGAAAGACAACGGTTGCACGAACCCTGTTTCCCTTGCGGAGGAATTCTTCAAGATGTGCTGCTTTGAAATCGAAATCATGTTTGTCGGTATTCGGATGGAACCGGAGCTCTTTCAGAGAGGTCGGCTTTGATTTTTTCTTTCTGTCCTTGTCTTTTTTATCCAGCTTGTACTGAAGTTTGCCGTAGTTATCAATCTTGCAGACAGGCGGATTGGCGTTCGGCTGCACTTCTATGAGGTCAAGCTCTTCTTCTTCTGCCAGCTTCAACGCATTGCCGGTTCTCATGATCTCCTGTGACCCGTCACTGAAAACAACCCTTACCTCGGGTACCTTGATTTGTTCATTAACCCTGTAGGTTATTTTCTGCTTTTGAGGAGCGCTTTTCTTTTTTCTCATACGGTCTCGGTTGGTTTGAAATGTCGCTGAAGGTTCAAGATTTCTCTTTTATTTCCTTTACAAGTTTTTCCAGCATATTCTCAATTGTCATATTTCCCTGATCACCTTTTCGATGACGCCGAAGTGAAACCTCTCCCGAGTCCTCCTCTTTCTGGCCGATGATAACCATGTACGGGATTTTGCCTATTTCCGCCTCGCGTATCTTCTTTCCGATTTTCTCGCTTCGCAGGTCGATGTCGGCACGAATGCCCCTGTCAATCAGCGCCTGTTGAACGATGTGCGCGTACTCGTGCACATCTTCTGTGATAGGCAGGACAGCAGCCTGGACGGGCGCGAGCCATAACGGGAAATTTCCGGCAGTATGCTCGATGAGGACGCCGATAAACCGCTCCATGGAACCAAACGGTGCTCTGTGTATAATAACCGGCCTGTGCGGCTGTCCGTCACTACCGATATAGGAAAGATCGAATCGTTCGGGCATGACGTAATCAACCTGAACGGTGCCGAGCTGCCATTTTCTACCGAGAGCGTCACGTACGACGAAATCGATTTTCGGTCCATAAAAGCTTGCTTCACCAATTCCGATAATATAGCTGATATTCATGCGGTCGGCCGCTTCCCTGACATCTTTTTCGGCCTGTTGCCAGACTTCTTCGGTGCCGCCATACTTTTCAAAGTTTTCAGGGTCGTGGAGGGACAGCCTGATTTCTATGTCGTCAAAGCCAAGCGTGGCAAACACGAATTTGGTTAGATCGATCGCGTTGCAGATCTCATCGACAAGCTGGTCGGGTCGGCAGTAAATATGTGAATCATCCTGAGTAAACCCGCGTGCCCGGATCAGCCCGTTCAGCTCCCCGGACTTCTCGTGGCGGTACACAGTGCCGAACTCTGTCAAACGGATCGGAAGTTCGCGGTAGCTGCGCAGTTTCGAACTGTATATCATGTGATGATGAGGACAGTTCATCGGTTTCAGGAGGTACTGCTCTTCCCTGCCCAGATCGTCCTTGTAGGTGAGGGGCGG
>JAKSDB010000423.1 GCA_022360415.1 Chlorobiales bacterium | reverse complement strand
GTCCCCTGCCGCGGCAGAGAAGTATTACAAACGAGCGTTAGAGGTAGACCCGGATGATGTGGATGTTTTGGGCAGCTATGCGATATTCCTGTCAGACGTTCGCAAATCATATGACGAGGCGGAAAAGTATTACCAGCGGGCAATCGAGGCGGACCCGAAGCATGCACATGCTCTTTGCGCCTACGCATTATTCCTTGAAACTGTGAGGAAACAGCATGACGAGGCGGAAAAGTATTTCCGGCGGGCGATCGAGGTAGACCCGGATGATGTGGATGTTTTGGGCAGCTATGCGATATTCCTGTCAGACGTTCGCAAATCATATGACGAGGCGGAAAAGTATTACCAGCGGGCGATCGAGGTTGATTCTGACGATGCGATTAGTTTAGGCAACTATGCGAAGCTCAAAATTGTGATGATTCAATTCGATGAGGCTCGTAGTCTTATAAAAAAAGCCGTTGTATTGAACAAAGATTCCGATTATAGCGCTTCTCTGGATATCGAACTGCAGTTTTATTGTTATGCCATTTTTCCGAAGGAGCATCCGAACAGCAGGAAAAACATCAAGCAACTACTTGCCAAGGGAATAAGATCCCCCGGATGGAATTTAAGAGACGTGCTTGAGGTTGCCAAGAAGCGTAAGCATCCGGATTACGCAAAGCTTTGTGAGTTTGAGCGTTTGATTACCGTTGAAGAAGAATAAATCGTTTATTACCTCTCCATTAAAGGTATTCGAAGGGGAATAATTATCGGAGGAATTATGAAAAGAGTATCGACATGGTTGTCCGTTCCTTTGTTTTTAGTGTTGTTTACCGTCGGCGCATGCACATCGGCTGAAAAAGAACCTTCCGCATCCGAGGGTGAAAAGCTCTTCAATGATCCGCAACTGGCCGGTTCAGTAAACACTTCGAGTTGTGCAACCTGTCATCCGGACGGGAAAGGGCTTGAAAAAGCCTTTGAAAACCCGAAGCTGGTTTCGGTGATCAATGCCTGTATCACCGGCCCGCTCGAAGGACGGGCGTTGGAGGAGAACTCGGTGGAGATGCAATCGCTGAAACTATATGTTGAATCGCTTAAAAGAGAGTAAAAGAGTGGGGCAAGAGAAACGTATCAGTATTTGCGGGTGCGGTTGGCTGGGGCTGCCATTAGGAAAATATCTTGTTGAGAAAGGGTTTAGCGTCAAAGGGTCGACCACCAGAAAGGAAAAGTTCGATGTGCTGCGGGAAGCGGGGATTCAGCCGTTCGACATATCGCTTGATCCTGGATTTTCAGGAGATGATCCAGCAGTTTTTCTCCAGAGCGACATCTTTGTGATAAACCTTCCTCCAAAGCGGAGGCCGGATATCGTTTACTATCATCAACAGCAGATGGCTTCATTGAGGGATGCCGTCAAAGCTTCTCCGGTTCGGCGTGTGGTCTTTATCAGTTCCACGTCGGTGTATCCTTTACTCAACCGTGAAGTGAAAGAGGAGGACGCAGGCAATCCTGAATCTGCGTCAGGGAAAGCATTGCTTGAGGTAGAGAAAATGCTGCTTGAAGAGCCGTCGTTCAGAACAACAGTGTTGAGGTTCTGCGGTCTCATGGGATATGATCGCAACCCGGTAAAGTTTCTC
This sequence comes from Chlorobiales bacterium, assembly GCA_022360415.1. Taxonomy (GTDB): domain Bacteria; phylum Bacteroidota; class Chlorobiia; order Chlorobiales; family Chlorobiaceae; genus Prosthecochloris. Next base: position 375 of record JAKSDB010000423.1, on the reverse strand, counting down.
GGCAGGATGGCTACACTGAGTAATGCAAATCAGCCGGCTAATCTCATTCACCGTGACGACTGCATCGAAATTATTTACGAGGTAATCCGGCAGGGTGCATGGGGGGAGATTTTCAACGCATGTTCTCCCGGGCATCCGTTGCGCAAGGAATACTATGCGAGGGCAGCTGAGCTTTCCGGTATTGACCTGCCCCCTTTAGCCGACGAAACAGACGATGCCCCGTTTAAGATTATCGACAGCAGCAAGCTCGAACAGTCTCTCGGCTACCGTTTTCGGGTGCCTGATCCGCTTGAACTGTCGGAAAAATGAACAGTAATACTGCATTGTAAACGCTTAAAATCTGGAAGAATTGAACAATACATCTGTTAAGCTCCG
>JAKSDB010000130.1 GCA_022360415.1 Chlorobiales bacterium | reverse complement strand
TTCTTCAGTCTCAATTGCCTCGAGGTCCTCGATCAGCCGGCTCATGTCGATCACGCTGTATGTTTTCGCCTGCTCGTTAAGCGTGTAGAGGAGGTTGGGTTCATCAGAAGGCGTGAAGGTGGCAAGATGCATGAGAGCTGTCCCCGTTTCGGGATCGGCCAGATCGATCTCAAATCGTGTTCCGTTTTTTGAGATGAACAGCTTTCCCTTTTGAGATCCTTCCGGAGCGGAAATCTGCATGTGCAGGATCCCCTCGAACTTTTTCCTGAACAAACCGTCTGTTAGTGACTTGCCCGGTTTTTCGGATGAGACCCCTTCCCGGGTCGTTTCTTGAGGTTTCTGCTGGCAGGCAGAGAGAAGCGAAAGCTGGAACAGGGTTATGACGAGGAAAGGAATGATTTTTCGCATAATGGTTTGGAGTTTGATGTTTTTATGACGGACTGTTGTGTGAATATTTACTAAATGCACTTATTTTGTTATTGGTTCGCTTCACGATGTCAGCCGTCGTCAATTGAAAAAAGGGCATCTCTATAAATTGTCGTGAGCGACGTGAGCTCGAGGCGGACAAAGCACGGAAACCGGAGTGTACATGAGAGTACATGGGGATTTCGAGCACTGTCCAACGAAGAAATCAGGGCGCGTAACAAAATTAATAGAGATGTCCAGAATTTTATCGGAGATAATCATGTCCAGGATCAGGAAATCTGTTACCCCTTTTGTGTTCTCTGTTGTTCTCCTTGTTTTTGCATTACCTCTCCATGCGGTTGAACCTTCCGTTTCCGTTTCGGCCCGGGGTACTGTATCGGTTAAACCCGATATTGCCGGATTGCAGATCAGGCTGGTTTCCACAGCCCGGACCGCTGAACAGGCAACAGCTCTCACGGCGAAAAAGTACCGGTCCGTTCAACAGGCATTAAGAAACAGTGGTGTCAGTGCCGGTGATGCCGTTACGCACTCTTATACGGTACGTCAGGAGTGGGAGTGGAACAATACGTCCCGGAAAAGGGTATTCAAGGGTTACGCCGCTACCCACGTGCTGAAAGTTACGGTAAGGAAACTTGACAATACAGGCCGGGTGATAGACGCGGCGGTTCAGGCAGGGGCTGACGGTATCCCTGTTATCGGTTTTTCAAGTTCCGGATATAAGGAGAAACGCAGGGATGCTCTTGCCGACGCGGTGCGAAATGCGAGAAAAGACGCCGAGGCAATGGCATCTGCTGCGGGTATGTCGCTGGGCGTGCTGCAGGAAATGCATTCCGGTGCTGCTCCTGTCTATCCGGTACGGGATATGATGCGGAGCATGGGAGAAAAAGCTGTTGCGGCTTCGGTGCCGACCGAAATTTCTCCTGGAGAACAGGATATCAGCGTTACGGTCAATTGCACATGGTCTTTGGCAGGGAAGTGACCTTCAGGTGCACTTGAGAGCGCCAGAAAGTTCCCGTTATATGCAAAAGTTTTCATAACTCCGGAAAAAATAGTACCTTTCCCTGGTATTTTCTTGCACGATGAGAGGTAAACAACGTGCAGTATCATACCTGATTATCACCGGACATTTACGGCAGTAAGAGACAGTTGCCGTTTTACGGGGCGGTTCGTTGTGAACCGCCGGTGTTTTGTTCCGTGGCAGAAAACATAAGCAACAGTCCGATAAACCGGTAGCATGAAATGCTGTCGCTGGGGTGGTTTTATGTGTCTCATGTACTGAAAGGACGACAACAAGGAGAAAGATCATATGGTTATAAGGCTCGCCTGTTTTGTACTGTTATTTGTTTTCCTTCCTTTGAAGGCTGAAAGCGTTCCTTCACAAAAAGATCTGTCTCGTACTATCGAAACCCTCTACAGCGCCCCCGAGCTCAGAAACAACATCGATTATAAAGTCCTCTGGAAGGCCATGACAGGGTATTATGCCTTGAAAAACAAGGGGATGCTGAAGAATGACGGGATACTTACCATCATTGATTACAACAAGCCGTCGGTTAAAAAACGTTTGTTTGTCATAGATATGGACCGGAACCGGCTGCTTGCTTCTTCTCTTGTTGCGCACGGCAAGAACAGCGGTCAGAATCGGGCCGTGAATTTTTCAAATGTTCCCGGTTCTTTTAAAAGCAGTCTCGGTTTTTTTGTGACCGACAGGACATACCGGGGCAAGCATGGTTATTCTCTGAGGCTTCGTGGGATCGAGCGGGGGATCAATGACAACGCGCTCAAGCGGAATATCGTGATGCACGGCGCCGACTATGTTTCTCCGGATTTTATCAGAAAACACGGACGACTCGGCAGAAGTCACGGATGCCCGGCGCTGCCTTTTTCGGAGCACAGGCAGGTTATCGATCTTATCAAGGACGGGTCATGTCTCTTTATCTATCATGGCGATCGAAACTATGTCGGCCGTTCTGATCTGCTGAACCCCGGATATTCCCTTCGTAATCCAGCCTGATGCATTTTCCCGGGAACTCTGAATGCGCGCTCAGGCGTTCTCTTCAGACAATTGTTGCCTAACTGTTGTCTCGCTGCTGCCATCGGGGCAGCGGAAATCTTTCTCAAGAACAACACTTTTTTTATGACGGCTCTACTGTTATTGCTGCTGGCTTTCAGTCCCGCCAGTCCCCCCGACGCATCTCCGCAGAAAAACACGATATCTTCACCTCGAATAGAAAGTGTCGGGCAAGGTGCGGGGGACTATTATGAAATGAGGGAAAACATTCGTTGTCATGTCGAGCAGCTCGAGGAGGACGCGGCACTGCAACCAGGGCGCGACAAAATTGCGTTCAACGCTCTGCTGGCAGAGTTTTACAGATCGAATGACTTCAAACCGGTCTGGAAAAAGCGATCCCAGATCAGAGAACTGCTTGAAGCAATCGAATCTGTAAAAGCGGACGGTCTTCTGCCTGAAGATTACCATTTGTCAAGGATACAGGAATTTTATGACAATGCCCCTTCTTCCCCGTTTTTCAAAGCACGCTTTGAACTGCTGCTTTCCGATGCGATGTTCAAGCTTTCCTATCACCTTCTTCACGGCAAGGTAGACCCGGAGAAAATTGACTCTAACTGGAACCTGTCCAGGGGGGGGAACGGAGACGGATTGGCGGATGTCCTTCGAAACGCGATTACAGGCGACTCCCTGGCTGTGGTTATAGCAAAGTTTCGCCCGAACCACTCCAAGTACGGCAGTCTTAAAAAAGGGCTTGCCAGATACCGTCAGATTGCGGCAAAAGGTGGCTGGAAGAGCATTCCCGAAGGACCTTCCATCAAGGAGGACGGGCAGTATGACGAGAGGATTCCGGCACTGCGAAGACGACTCGAAATAACCGGCGAGATTGAACCGATGTCCCGCGTGGATACGGCATTTGCGTCAAAAGCCGTGGTGTACGGCAAGGACCTTCAGGAGGCTGTGAAACGTTTCCAGAAACGGCACGGCCTTGATTCCGATGGAGCTGTGGGCCCGAAAACGCTGCGGGCACTTAATGTTTCCGCTTCTGATCGGGTCGATCAGATACGAGTCAATCTCGATCGTTACCGCTGGTTTGTTCAGAAGCTTGAACCGACATTCCTGCTGGTCAATATCGCGGGTTTCACCGTGCAGTACGTCGAAGATGGAAAATACAGATGGGGGTCCAGGGTCATAGTTGGAGAACCTTTCTGGAAAACGCCTGTTTTCAAGGCCGAGATGCAGTACGTCATCTTCAATCCGTCCTGGAATGTGCCCCCGGGTATTCTGAAAAAGGAAGCTCTGCCGGCAATCAAAAAGGATAGCGGATATCTTGCGAAAAATGGTTTGCAGGTCATTGACCGTAACGGCAAGGTGGTGGATCCGGGCTCGGTGGACTGGGCGGGATACAGTGCGGCTACCCTGCCGTATCGACTGCGCCAGCCTCCGGGAAAGGGAAACGCGCTTGGCCGTGTGAAGTTCATGTTCCCCAACAGGCATCTGGTTTATCTTCACGATACGCCAGGCAAACACCTTTTTGATAAAAGCACCCGGGCTTTCAGTCATGGATGCATTCGTCTCCAGAACCCTTTTGAGCTGGCGGAGATCCTGCTTGGATGGGGTGAGGATGATATCCGGAAGGTTATCGCGACGGATAAGACAAGAACGGTTCACCTGTCCGAAAGAGTGCCTGTTTTCCTTCTTTATCTGACCGTGGTTGCAGAAGATGACGGGGTACTGTTCAGAGAAGATGTCTACAAACGCGATGCGGCAGTGCTGCAAGCTCTCGACAAGCCGTATCCTTACAAGACCGTGGAAAGCTGTGCTTTTTAGGGCACCTCTAAAAAATTATTGCGCGTCTTGATTGCTGCGTTGGGTGGTGCTCGAAATCCTCACGTACTATCAGTACGCTCCGGTATCTCTGGCTCCATCCGCCTTGCACTCAAACCGCTCATGACATTTTTTAGAAATGCCCTTTATTTTTTGCGATTCAATTGCTGCGTTGGGTGGATAGAAAGGGCAATCGGGACTCACGACAATTAATAGAGATGCCTTGATCGCAAAAAGCTAAGGAGTATAGTTAAGGTTGGGAGAGAGCCACTTTTCAACCTCTTCCACCCTCATTCTTTTCCGGGCGGCGTAATCCTCGATCTGGTCTTTTCCTATCGGCCCGAGTATGAAATATTTTGCTTCGGGGTGTGCCAAGTAAAGCCCGCAAACCGATGCCGGAGGGTTCATGGCATAGGTTTCCGTTAATGTGACGCCTGTGTTGACTTCGCTGTTGAGCAGATCGAAAATAAGAGGCTTTTCCGTATGATCAGGGCAGGCGGGGTAGCCGGGAGCGGGCCGGATTCCCCTGTACTTCTCGGCTATCAACTCCTCTCTCGACAGGGCTTCGTCGGGAGCGTATCCCCACAGTTCAACACGTACTTTCCGGTGCAGCATTTCAGCAAAGGCTTCCGCAAGCCTGTCTGCCAGTGCCTGTGTCATGATGCGGTGGTAATCATCATGGGTTTGTTCAAACTGCTTCATCATTTTGCTGACACCGTGTCCTGCAGTAACCGTAAAGCCGCCGATATAATCTTTCACTCCGGATGATTTCGGGGCAATAAAGTCGGCAAGGGCCATGTTTTTGGTGTTCTGCCCCTTATCGGTCTGCTGCCTCAGGGTATGCAGGGTGCAGAGAACTGTTGCCCTGCTTTCATCGATGTATATCTCGATGTCATCCCCGACACTGTTTGCCGGAAACAGGCCGACAACGCCTTTCGCGGTGAATGCGTTTTCGTTACAGATAGTATCGAGCAAAGTATTGGCATCCTTGAACAGCTTGTTTGCTTCACTGCCGTATTCTGCGTTATCGAAAATTTCGGGATATTTGCCGTGCAGTTCCCAGACGGCGAAGAACGGTGTCCAGTCGATGTATTCCCGGAGCTCTTCAAGTGAAACTTTATCAAATACCGAGATACCCGGTTGGCAAGGTACCGTTACCGTTTCTTTATTCCAGGTTAGTGCCATCCTGTTTTTTCGTGACGCTTCAAGGTCCAGAAAATTTCTTGAAGCGTTTCTTGCGGCATGATTTTCCCGCAACGTTTCCTGTTCTTTCAGCAGTTTTGCAACGAATTCGTTGCGGAATGAAGGTGTTACAAGACTGGCCACAGCCGGAACGCTTCGGGAAGCATCGAGCACCTGAACGACCGGTCCCGAATAGTTCGGGGCGATTTTTACTGCTGTATGGATTCTCGAAGTGGTTGCTCCTCCTATCAGAAGCGGGACGTTCATTCCTTTTCGTTCCATTTCCCTGGCGACGTGGACCATTTCGTCAAGTGACGGTGTGATCAGGCCACTGAGTCCGATTACGTCGGCTTTCTCATTTTGGGCGGCTTCAAGGATTTTTTCGCAAGGCATCATGACCCCGATATCGACAACGTCGATATTGTTGCAGGCCAGCACGACCGCCACTATGTTCTTGCCGATATCGTGAACATCGCCTTTCACCGTTGCAAGCAGCACCTTCGCCGCAGGTTTGGTGTCCCTGTTTTTTGTTTTTTCTTCCTCGATAAACGGAATGAGGTAAGCAACGGCTTTTTTCATAACACGCGCGCTCTTGACAACCTGCGGAAGGAACATCTTCCCCTCTGCGAACAGGTCGCCAATAATATTCATGCCGTTCATCAGCGGTCCCTCGATGATATCCAGCGGACTCGGGTATTTCTGCCGGGCTTCTTCCGCGTCTTCGTCGATATGGTCTACAATACCTTTTATGAGAGCATGCTGCAACCGTTCTTCAACCGTTCCGCTACGCCATTCGGCTTTCGCTGTTTGGGTTTTTGCTCCGTCGCCTTTGATGGTTTCCGCGAATTCCACAAGCCTTTCGGTCGCGTCCGGACGCCGGTTGAGGAGCACATCCTCTACCCGCTCAAGCAAAGGACTGTCGATTTCATCATAGACGGCAAGCTGTCCGGCATTGACAATACCCATGTCAAGACCGGCATGGATGGCATGGAACAGGAATGCTGCGTGCATCGCTTCCCGCACGGGATTGTTTCCTCGGAAAGAAAACGAGACATTACTGATACCGCCCGACACCCTGGCGTGCGGGAGGTTATGCTTGATCCATCGAACGGATTCGATAAAGTCGACGGCGTGATTGTTGTGCTCCTCGATACCGGTCGCGACTGTCAGCACATTCGGGTCGAAAATGATATCTTCAGGCGGAAAACCGATGTCCTCCGTGAGAATCCTGTAAGCCCGTTGACAGATCTCGATACGGCGGTCAAGAGTATCAGCCTGGCCCTTTTCGTCGAACGCCATCACAACGGCTGAGGCGCCGTACTGCATGACCTTGCGTGCACGTTCCCTGAAAAGCTCTTCGCCTTCCTTGAGGCTGATGGAGTTGACGACGCATTTTCCCTGGGTGCAACAAAGACCGCTTTCGATCACCGACCATTTCGACGAGTCGATCATCAAGGGAACTCTCGCTATTTCAGGTTCGGACGCGATCAAATTGATGAAATCCCGCATTACTTTTTCCGAATCAAGCATGCCTTCATCCACATTGATATCGATGACCTGTGCCCCGTTTTCAACCTGCTGACGTGCAATGGAGAGGGCTTCGTCATACTTTTCTTCCCGGATGAGACGGGCGAATTTTCTCGATCCTGTGACGTTCGTTCGTTCGCCCACGTTGATGAATCCCGTCGTCCGGTTGACAAAAAGCGGTTCGAGCCCCGACAGACGGAGCTCAGTAGCGGGTACGGGTTTCTTGCGGGGATTGATTGCAGCAACTTTTTCAGCAATGGCCCTGATATGGTCGGGGGTTGTTCCGCAACAGCCGCCGACGATGTTCACGAATCCCGAATTGGCAAAATCGGCGATCTGCAATGCCATGTATTCCGGACTGTCGTCGTATTCACCGAATTCATTGGGGAGACCGGCGTTAGGGTAAACGCTCACGAAACTGCCGGCAATAGTGGAAAGCGTTTCCAGAAACGGCCTCATCTGCTCCGCTCCCAGGGCGCAGTTCAGCCCGACGCTCAACAGCCCCGGTGTGTGCGCTACAGAAATCCAGAATGCCTCCGTCGTCTGACCTGAAAGGGTCCGTCCGCTTGCATCGACAATTGTCCCTGAAATCATGACAGGAAGCCGTGCCCCTTTTTCACGGGAGAGTTCCCCGACAGCATAAATAGCCGCTTTGCAGTTCAGGGTGTCGAACACCGTTTCGACGAGCAGAAGATCAATCCCTCCTTCGATGAGGCCCTCGATCTGCTCCCGGTAGTTGTCAACCATTTCTTCAAAAGAAACTGCCCGGTAACCCGGGTTGTTGACATCGGGTGAAAGGGACAGAGTCTTGTTCGTGGGGCCTATGGAACCGGCCACGAAACGGGGTTTTGAAGGATCTTTTTCAGTAAAGGCATCGGCTGCCTTGCGCGCCAGGCGTGCGGCGGCAAGGTTCAGTTCCTTAACCAGGTTTTCAGTACCGTAATCCGCCTGAGAAATCCGGTTTGCGTTGAACGTGTTGGTTTCGATAATATCGGATCCTGCCTCCAGGAACTCGCAATGGATAGCGTGAATGATATCCGGTTGCGTGAGCACAAGAATGTCGTTATTTCCTTTGAGAGGATGCGGGTGAGACGCAAACCGTGCAGTGCGAAAATCTTTTTCCTCGAGTTTGTGTCTCTGGATCATGGTGCCCATGGCCCCGTCCAGGACAAGTATTTTCTTTTCCAGTATGCTTGCCAGCGTTTCCTTCATCGGATATGGTCACAACATTAAAATGGGGAATATACGCATTCTCCCTCAATTCGTTTTTTCCTTTTTCATGTTGCCAAGCCAATCCCTGATGAGCTCGAGAGCTTCGTTATTGATTTCGTGCCCCATGGCATACTCCCTGTAAGTCAACCGGTTGACATGTTCCGCGAGCCAGTTTTCCGAGTGTCTTCCGTTGGCCACCGGCAGGACATCGTCATGGATGCCGTGTATGACAAGAAAAGGGATTGTCCGGAAATGATCGGGATCTGCGTTGACAAGCGAGGATATTTCCGGGAGTTGACCGCTCAACGCTATGAGACCGTGAAACAGGGACGGCTTGGCAAGAGCTGCAAGATAGCTCATAACCGTGCCCTGACTGAATCCCATCAGCCAGATTTTGCCTTCACGGGCGTTGCAGACGGCGATGATTTCATGCAGGAACCCCAGCAATGTTTCCATTGCCCTGCGGGCGGCTTCACGGTCGACGGTAATGCCTTGCTGTGTAAACTCGACGGGAAACCAGCCGTACATTTCAGGCGCCAGCATAAGCGGCGCTCTCGGGGTGATGAACCGAAGGTTCTGATCGAGCAGCGGCGCAAGCTGCATCAGGTCTTTTTCATTGCTGCCGTAACCGTGGAGCATGACAAGAATATCACCATTCTGTTCCGAACGGGAAGGCATGTCGAGATAGGCCAGAGTGGACTGTTTTCGCTGAAGCATTGTGAAAATCAAGTCAAAATTCAAAGGTTAAAAGTCAAAAAGAGTTGAGCAGATACCGTGAAAAGAAACGTCAGAATAACCCAGCCGGTGGATCAGGCGGGATCATGCAGTGCCTCGTTTATAATTCCGCCGCCGATGACTTCGTCTTTCCTGTAGAACACGACAGCCTGGCCGGGGGTTACCGACTGTTTCGGTTTGTCGAACTCGACCATGGCCCTGTTTTCTCCGGCAGGAATAATGGTGCAGGCTTCCTCGGTGTCACGGTAACGTATTCGTGCCGAGGCTCTCACCGGCTTTTCGGGAAAGCCGATTCCGGTCCAGTTCAGGTGTCCGGCGGTCAACCTGCGGCACTCCAGCAATGTTTTGTTCCCGACATGTACCCGGTTTTTTTCAGCTTCGAGCCGGGTCACATAAAGGGGGGCAGGAGACGATATCCCCAATCCTTTTCTCTGTCCGATCGTGTAAAACGGATAACCGGCATGCCGCCCGATAACCTTGCCTTGTGAATCCATGATTTCCCCTCCTTTCAGTTTTTCGGAAAGGCCGGGAAGCGATGACTGCAGAAACTTCCTGTAGTCGTTATCCGGGACAAAGCATATCTCCTGACTCTCCTTCTTCTCGGCCGCCCTGACGCCGAACCTGCGAGCGAGCTCCCTTACCTCCGGTTTTGTCAGATCTCCAAGCGGAAGGATCGTTTTTGACAGCTCTTCGCTGTTGAGCATCCACAGGAAGTAACTCTGGTCTTTCTGACTGTCAGCCCCCTTGAAAAGACGGTATCTACCGTTGCAGCAGTCGATCCGGGCGTAATGTCCGGTAGCAACATGGCTCGCGTGGAGAAGTTCGGCGCCCTTGAAAAGCCCTTTCCACTTGATCAGCTTGTTGCAAACCATGCAGGGGTTGGGTGTCCTGCCTGCCAGATAATCCTGCTGGAAATAGGCAACGACATCCCTGCGAAAGCTCCCGCTCAGGTTGAGCGAAAAAACAGGGAAACGATATTCTTCCAGGTCACTGATGATCAGCGGCGATTTTTCAAGGCTCATGCTATCATCCGAATGGTCGAGTACTTTAATATTCAGACCGGTTACACGATAACCGTGCTCAATAAGAATACAGGCAGCAACAGCGGAATCAACCCCTCCGGAAATACCGACAATGACATGTTCCTTTTCCTTCATCCTCTTAACTTGATTTATAACCTGGTCCACCACCACCTTCCGGCGGTACCCAGGTAATGATACCATAAGGATCGGCGATTTCGCAGGTTTTGCAATGAAGGCAATTCGACGGTGAAAGTTTCAGTATCGGATCGGCGCTATGATCGATCTCGTACACTCCTGCCGGACAGAAGTGCTGGCACGGGTTGCCGAACTCTTCAGAGCATTTTTTCAGGCAGGTATCAACGACATCCTCCGGTTTTATCAGCAAATGACAGGGCTGGTTCTCTTCATGTACAGTACCGGATACATAAAGATCGGCACTTTTTGAAAAGGTAAGCGCATCATCGGGCCGAAATGCCGCTTTTTGCTTTACCCAGTTCCGGTATTCTTTTTTCCCGGGCAGCAGCCTGTTTTCTTTTGACGGGGCAGCCGCCTTTTCCGCCGGAGCGATGCCGGGTATTTTCAGGGAAAGTCCTGCCTGCACAAGTCCTTTGTAGAGTCCCTGTTCAAATGCCTGCCGGTAGTTTCTCGACCGGTACATCTCTTCGTGAACGGCAGATGATTCAAGGTTTTTCCGATAGGAAAGAAGAGCATGCTCGGAAAAATCATCTGAAAGCAGACAGGTGAAAAGCGTTTCGGCGGCAAGGATACCCGAATGCATCGCCAGATGAAGGCCTTTCAGACGCTGCATGTTGACAAGGCCGGCGGTTTCTCCGGTAAGCAGAAACCCCGGTCCTGCAGGACTCGGCATGGCATGGTAGCCCCCGGACGTGATGGTTTTGGCGCCGTACTCCAGCAAACGTCCCTCCCGGATGATCGAGTGTATGAAAGGATGCTGCTTGAAAAGTTGCAGGTTATAGTGTGGATCGATCACCGGCCGATCCGGTTCGGCCGAAGTAACGAAACCGAGGGATATCTCCGTGTCTGTCATCGCGTAAAGCCATCCTCCCCCGTATATCGAGGATGGAAGGGGGTAGCCGAACGCGTGCCGGATATCGCCTGCTTCGATCCTTCCTTCAGGAACTTCCCACACCTCCTTGACCCCTGTTTCATAGATCTGTGTCCGGCTTTTACCTGAAAGATCGAATTCACGATCGAGCCGGCGGAAAAAGGAGCCGTGAGCACCTTCTCCAACAACGACCGCTTTTGTGTTGAGCCGCATTCCCGGTTCGGCACCGGGCCTTGCTTTGCCAAGCTTGTCGATGCCCTTTTCATCGGTAACGATACCCTGTACCCGCCCGTTTTCAATAACCGGTTCAACTGCGGCGGTATTATCCAGAATAGTCAGGCCTTCCGCCTCGGCAATCTCACCCAGCCAGGAGCCGAACCTGCTCAGAGAAACAAGATAACAACCCCTGTTGAGGAAAGGTTCGGGAAGATACGGTACCGGAAACTTCCTTTTTTCGGAAAGAAACCAAACCGATTCGTTCGCTACTTCAGCCTCGAGAGGACATCCTCTTTCCCGGAAGTCGGGCAGGAACAGTTCGAAGACGGAAGGATCGAGAATTGCGCCGGACAGAAGATGTGCTCCCGTGTAGCGGCCTTTTTCAAGAATGGCGATTTCGGGCTCTACAGGGTTTTTATCCTTTGCATTATGACGGGAAATCAGACGTTGCAGGTGCAGGGCCGCGGTCAGGTTTGCCGGTCCCGCACCGATAAAAACAATATCAAAATCAAGTGATTCTTTTTCCTCGATCACGATGTTTGCAGTTTATTCTTAGAAATGAATGTCGATTGATTGAGTGAGCTGTCAGTCTCAAGGTTGAGGCTGGAAGCTACATAATTCATTCCAACCAATTCAACAACTCAACAGTTCAACATTCCTCAAAGCAATATGCCGCTCAGGAACACCGTCGCGACACTGAAGTAAATGATGATGCCCGCGACATCGACGATTGTCGCGACAAAAGGAGCTGAAGATGTGGCCGGATCGAGCCCCCAGCGTTGCAGGAGAAGCGGGAGCATCGAGCCTGCAAGGGTGCCGAGCAGGACAACACCGATGAGCGATACGCCGACGGTATAACCGACAGTGAGCCATTCTATATTGTATGTACCGAGAACAAACGACCAGAATACAACCCTGAATATTCCTATGAGCCCGAGTAAACTGCCGAGAGCAAGCCCGGACAGTATTTCCCTTCTCATGACTCTCCACCAGTCCTTGATGGTGATTTCCCCAAGGGCAAGAGCCCTGATGATAAGCGTTGCAGCCTGCGAACCTGAATTTCCGCCGCTCGATATGATCAGCGGAATAAATGTCGCGAGCACGATAGCTTTCGCCAGCTCATCCTCGAAAAACGCCATTGCCGAAGCGGTCAGCATTTCCCCGAGGAAAAGCACCACGAGCCAGACCCCCCTTTTTTTTATGACCTCAAAGATCGAAAGGTCCATATAAGGTTCGTCGAGCGCTTCGATACCGCCAAACTTCTGGATATCCTCGGTCTCTTCTTCTTCGGCAACATCGAGCATATCGTCAACCGTAACGATACCGATCAGATAACCGTTGGAGTCGACGACAGGAAGCGCGACACGATCGTAACGTTTGAATGTCTCCAGTGCGTCCTGCTGGTCCTGGGTCGCGGTCAGGGTAATAATCTTTTCTTCAGAAATGAGATCCTTCACCTTTTTTTCGGGAGGGGATAGCAGCAACGCCCTTGCGGTCAGATCCCCGATCAGCTTTCCATAATCATCGACCGCATAGATGACGTTAAGGGTTTCGCTGCCGTGACCGAACTTCCTTATATAGTCGAGAACCTCAGCGATTGTCCAGTTTTTCTTTACGCTGATGTAGTCCGGTGACATGAGCCGTCCCACACTGTCCTCGGAATAGGCAAGAAGTGTCTTGGCGATTTTAAACTCCTCAAACGAGAGAAGTTTCAGCAGTTCCTGAACGACATTGCTCGGGAGCTCCTCGAGCATTTCGGTCCGGTCGTCGGGGGACATGCTGTTGAGAATGTGGGTGACATCCTTCTTTGTAAGCGCCGCAAGAAGGTTCTGCTGGGAGTCGATATCGAGGTATTCGAACGTTTCAGTAGCGACTTCTCTGGGAAGGAGCCTGAAAAGAATAGCCTGTTCGTTTTCAGGGAGGTCTGAAACAAGCTCGGCAAGATCTACCGGAAGCCAATCGGTAAACAAGCGTTGAAGAGCGCTGAAATTTCTGCGCTCTATCAAGTCTCTTATTTCGGGTAGGATTGGAGTCCCGATCATGTTTCAGATAGTTTAAGAGCTTGCCTAAAAAAGAATTTTTTTTTCAACTTTGCAACTGCGTCTTTTTCTTCACAGGCGGCGGCCCGGGCTTTGATCCGGAGACAAAAACATTGCCTGCAATGTAGCGTCTCCAGAGAAGATCAGTGCTTTTTGTAATGCCGATTCTCCTCGATGAACAGATGGTTTCCTGCGGGAAAATTTCTCCTTCTTCAAGGTAAACGGCGTTTCCGGCAAGGCTCATGCCGTTGTGAGCAAGCGAAATATCCATTGCCCTGGTGAGTTTTCCCGGTCCGTTTGTCAGGTCAAGAGCACGCTCGGTTTTCCGGTTTTTTTTCATCTCTTCAAGGCCGCTTACAGGTTCCAGAGCCCTTATGAGCACTGCGCCGGCAATGCCTTCCGGTTCCGTAACGATATTCATGAGATAGTGACAACCGTAGGCGAAATATACGTAAAGCGATCCGGGAGACCCATACATGACCCTGTTTCTGTTTGTTATGCCCCGGAACGCGTGGCAGGCCTCATCGCCTTCGGCAAGATAAGCCTCTGTTTCGACTATTCTGCCTTTATAACACCGCCCGTCTGCTGTGTTGTGTACGAAAACCTTGCCGAGAAGAAGCTCTGCCAGTAGAAGCGTCGGCTGTGTGAAAAAATCCTCTTCCAGCTTTCCCATTCAGCAATAATGGTGTTATGTTTGTAAAAGATTGTTCAAGTATTATAATTTAGCAAGTCGTCAGGGAAGAACAACAGGACAGATCCTTACAAAGAAGATGGGCAGAGTTATCGCGATAGCAAACCAGAAAGGCGGGGTTGGCAAAACAACGACGGCAGTCAATATTGCGGCTTCTATCGCTATTTCCGAGTTTAAAACACTGCTCATCGACATTGACCCGCAAGCTAACGCGACCTCGGGGTTTGGTCTCGAAAGCGAAGAAGAGATCGAGAATACCTTTTACCATGTTATGGTACAGGGTGGAGATATCAGGGAATCCATCCGTTCATCGAGCCTTGAATTTCTCGATGTTGTCCCGTCCAACGTGAACCTCGTCGGCATGGAGGTGGAGCTTGTCAACATGCGCGAGAGGGAGTATGTGATGCAGAAGGCACTCAAGGAAGTAAGGGACGACTATCACTATATTATTATTGACTGTCCCCCGTCGCTCGGTTTGATTACGCTCAATTCCCTCACCGCGGCCGACTCGGTGCTTATTCCTGTGCAGGCGGAATATTACGCCCTTGAAGGACTGGGCAAGCTTCTCAACACGATCAATATCGTAAGGAAGCACCTTAACCCGAAACTTTCGATCGAAGGTGTATTGGTTACCATGTTCGATGCGCGTCTGCGCCTTGCAGGCCAGGTTGCCGAAGAGGTGAAAAAGTATTTCAAGGACAAGGTTTACAAAACCTGTATTCGCAGAAACGTTCGTTTGTCCGAGGCCCCCAGCCATGGTAAGCCCGCATTGCTTTATGATGCCCAGAGCCTGGGGTCAAAGGATTACCTCGATCTGGCAAAGGAGATTTTCGAGAGGGACGGCAATATAAGGAAGTTCA
>JAKSDB010000025.1 GCA_022360415.1 Chlorobiales bacterium | reverse complement strand
TATGGACCCTGACCATAAACGCCACGCGGCGGCGGCAGATACCCGACAGGTAATGACTCAGGGTATGAAAATGCTGGAAATGTGAAATCAGAACCGGCTGATTAATCGAAGTGAGCATATCGATACGGGCGAGAAAATCCGTGCTGTCGATGGCTCCGCGTTCAATGAGGCGGTTCATGGAGATTTCAGCAAGGGTCATGACATTCTCCCGTTCATCCTCGGGCAGATTGTTTCTGAGCTGCTCCGCACCTTTTTCGAGCATCTCAACGTTTAAAAGGGTTGGCGGGCGAAAACTGCCGCGCAACGTAACAATGTTTTTCTTGTAGAGTTCTTCGGAAGGCTGGACCACTTTTCCCTCGGCATTGAACATGATGACATCGGTGTAGCCGTTGCTGACCAGTTCGAGGCTGAGCAGGCGGTCATCCATATGTTCGAAAGCAGGGCCGCTGACCTTGATCGCGTCAATCTGTATACGCTCGTTAGTGAGGTTTTCCATCAGGGAGCGGACGAAATTGCCCATACTGTCGCTCGCGAAATAACAACTGTGGATCAGATTTACCCCGAATGTTCCTATGGCTTCCTGTTGAAAAAGGTTCTGATTGTCCAGAAGCTTGATATGAACCACAACCTGGCTTGGTTCTTCGCCAGGGAGATGCTGAAACTTTATGCCTGTCCAGCCGTGGTAATTACCGCCGCCATGATATCCCTTGGCAGTGACGGTGTTTGCATAGGTAAAGAATCGTGATTTCTCTCCACGTTCGAAGTCAAGCCGCTGCATCAGCGTTGTGCATTCGGTTTTCAGCATGCTGATTAACCGCTCTTCGCTGACGTATCGGTCTGTTTCTCCATAAATAGCGTCCGACATAATCATGTCGTAAGCCGACATGGTTCGTGCAATGGTGCCTGCTGCTCCTCCGGCCTGGAAAAAATGCCGTGCTACTTCCTGTCCTGCGCCTATTTCTGCAAAACTCCCGTATATGGATTGATCGAGATTTATCTGCAACGCTTTCTGACGGGGTGATAAAACGTTATGCGGTGACATAGGTTTTTTCGGTTGTTTCTTTACACTGAGAGCTCCGATTACCTGTACTATCTCGGAGAAAAATATTTTGAGGATAATACGGTAAATGTCCGTTTCAGGCAACAAAGGAATGTATATTTAGCCGCCGGTCAACAGGATGTCAATTTCTCTTTTTCTTGTGAGTACCTCTCTTTATTTATTCCGCGCTTCAATTGCCGCGTTGAGCGGTGCTCGAAATCCTCATGACAGTAAACAGAGGTGCCCTTGTGAACGGCTGTTTCCATCCCGCAGGCCGTAATGAGTGTGTTTCATGCCCGGTCAAGATCAATTGTTCACTCCATTTTTTTTAGTTTTATCCTCTTTGTAGAGTTGTTCTCCTGACTGCTGTAGGGGACTTTCTCTTTTGGGATGAAAAATAACCTGCTTGTATATTTTTATTTAAAATGTTCTTTGTTATGTATTGTAACAATTGTTAACTTTTGACTGACTTTGTTATCGTACTCTCTCTGGAAGTAACGCCAACATGCAGGAACGCGGCGTTATTATCGCGTGCCGTTCCGAGAAGAAGGAGGACTCAATGGACAAACAACCAACGTACGCAGAAATCTTCAAATCAAGGGGCGTGAGCCGTCGCGACTTTTTGAAGTTCTGCGGTCTTACCTCGGTTTCTCTTGGCCTTGCGCCTTCAATGCTGCCGAAAATCATCCATGCCATGGAGACAAATCCCAGGACGCCTGTGATCTGGCTGCATGGTCTTGAGTGTACCTGCTGTACCGAATCATTCATCAGGTCTTCTCATCCCGTTATGGCAGATATTGTGCTCAACATGATTTCCCTTGATTATGATGAAACTCTGAGCGCCGCTGCCGGTCATCAGCTCGAGGAGGTCCGCAAAAAGATAATGAAAGACTATAAAGGCAAATATATCCTTGCCTGTGAAGGAAACGCACCGACGAAGGATGACGGAGTTTACTGCATGGTGGCAGGCGATTCCTATCTGAATATCTTAAAAGAAACGGCTGCTGACGCTGCTGTTGTTGTCGCGTGGGGAGCCTGTGCAACATTCGGCTGCGTTCAGAACGCCGACCCGAACCCCACAGGCGCGGTACCGGTTTCTCAACTTATCACAGACAAACCGCTTGTGAATGTTCCCGGCTGTCCTCCCATTGCCGAGGTCATGACAGGCGTTATCACTCACTACCATACTTTCGGAACTCTTCCGGAACTCGACCGCATGAAGCGTCCCAAGGCTTTTTACGGTACCCGTATCCAT
Organism: Chlorobiales bacterium; assembly: GCA_022360415.1. Lineage (GTDB taxonomy): Bacteria > Bacteroidota > Chlorobiia > Chlorobiales > Chlorobiaceae > Prosthecochloris. Next base: position 6,770 of record JAKSDB010000025.1, on the reverse strand, counting down.
GACAAATGCTATCGCAGGGCCTTTTACGACGCGGGAATGTTTGTCAGGGATTTCGACGACGAGGCGACAAGGAAGGGGTGGTGCCTGTACAAAATGGGTTGTAAAGGCCCGACAACCTACAACGCCTGTTCGAAAACCGAATGGAATGAGGGAGTCAGCTTCCCGATCGGTTCAGGGCACCCCTGCTTCGGATGCGCGGCACCGGGGTTCTGGGATGACGGGCCGTTCTATACAAGGCTTGCTGATGTGTCGTTCCTTGGTACCGATATGAACGCTGACAAGATCGGTGCTGTAGCAGTCGGTGCCGCTGCCGCAGGTGCAGCAGCTCATGCTGCTGTTACAGCGTTCAGAAAGAAAAAAGCGGGTGACGAAAACGATCAACATGAAGGGTAAGTAACAGGAGAATCAAACCATGGCTAAAAAAATAGTTGTCGATCCAATTCCCAGAATCGAGGGGCATTTGCGAATAGAAGCAAAAATCGGAGAGAACAATGTCATTGAAGACGCTTTCAGCAGTGGCACCATGTGGCGCGGTATCGAAATAATTCTCAAGGGCCGTGATCCACGCGACGCGTGGGCTATCACCGAGCGTATCTGCGGTGTCTGTACAACGGTTCACGCGCTTGCATCTGTCAGATGTGTCGAGGATGCTCTGGGTATCGAAATACCCAAAAATGCGAGGATCATCAGGAACCTTATGAACGCAACCCAGCAGACCCAGGACCATCTGGTGCATTTTTACCATCTGCATGCTCTTGACTGGGTGGATGTGGTGAGTGCGCTCAAAGCGGATCCCAAGGCGGCATCCGGCATTGCCCAGAGTATTTCACCCTGGCCGAAATCATCGCCCGGTTACTTCAAGGACTTGCAGCAGAAACTGGTCGGCTTTGTCGAAAGCGGTCAGTTGGGGATTTTTTCCAACGGTTACTGGGGTCACCCGGCATACAAGCTGCCGCCTGAAGTCAACCTGATAGCTGTTGCGCATTATCTCGAAGCACTTGATTTTCAGAAGGAAATCGTCAAGATCCATACTGTTTTCGGCGGGAAGAACCCTCATCCGAACTATCTTGTCGGCGGTATGGCATGTGCGATCGATCCGAACAGAAATACAGCGATCAATATTGAAACGCTCAGCATGGTAAAGAAGATCATCGAGGATACGAAGACCTTTATCGAACAGGTCTATATTCCCGACCTGATCGCAATCGCAGGCTTTTACAAAGATTGGCTATACGGGGGCGGATTGGGCAACTACCTCTGCTACGGTGATTTTCCTGAAAAAAGCATCGATGATGCAGAATCGTTGCTCTGGCCGAGGGGTGCGATTCTCAACAACGACCTTTCAACCATTCACGATGTCGATCCCCGCGACCTCAGTCAGGTTACCGAAGAGGTCAGTCACAGCTGGTATACATACAGCAATGGTGACGACAAAGGGCTTCATCCGTGGGAGGGTGAGACAAAGCCGGAATATACCGGCCCGAAACCGCCGTTCGAGCACCTTGACACGGACAACAAATACAGTTGGTTGAAAATCCCTCGCTGGAAAAACAATCCGATGGAGGTAGGCCCTCTTGCAAGGGTGCTCCTGGCATACGCAAAGGGCGATCCAATGATTACTGATACAGTGAACATGGCACTCGGCAAACTTGAAGTTGGAGCGGAAGCCCTTTTCTCAACGTTGGGGAGGACAGCCGCAAGGGGTATCGAATGCCTTCAGACTGCCGGGTTCATGATGCATTACTACGATCAGCTGGTTGACAACATCAAAACCGGTGATCTCAGGACTGCCAACACGGAGTTGTGGGACCCTTCCAGGTGGCCGAAGGAGGCAAAAGGATTCGGTTATACCGAAGCTCCGCGCGGCGCGCTTGGCCACTGGATACATATCAAGGGCGGCAAGATCGAAGATTACCAGATTGTTGTCCCTTCAACCTGGAACGCATCTCCACGGGATGCAAACGGGAATGTCGGTGCCTATGAATCAGCCCTCAGGGGAACACCGATGGCTGATCCGGAGCTTCCTCTTGAGATACTGAGAACCGTTCATTCTTTCGATCCGTGTCTTGCCTGTGCTTCTCATGTTTTCGACATGAACGGCAAAGAGATAACAAAGGTCACCATCGCCTAAATTGAGCATTTCAACAAATGTTCAGTTTAGGCATCGTTTAAACGGAGGAAATCATGGGTAGAATTATCGAGGAAATCTATGTATGGAAGCTGCCGGTCAGGATGTACCACTGGATCAACGCGATCTGTATAACTGTTCTGCTTCTTTCCGGCTTATACATAGCTTCTCCCTATCTGAACCCACCGATCGGTGAAGCTGTCTGGTTCAAGCAGATGTCGATCTTTCGTTTTGTGCATTTTGCAACGGCGTTCATTTTTATCGCGAACTATCTTTTCCGTATGTACTGGGCGCTGTTCGGCCATGACCGCTACGCCCGTTTTGCAGGCTTCAAGCCCTGGTCGCTGAAATGGTGGGGTAAACCGTTCAGAGAGCAGATGGCCTCCTATCTTTTCCTGAGGAGAGATGAGCCAAACTATATAGGGCATAACCCGGTGGCAGCCATGTCCTATTTTATTTTCATCTTTGTCGGTTCGCTTTTCATGATTGTCACCGGTCTTGCGATGTATGGTGAAAACAATCCGGGAGGGTTTGCCGACACGATGTTCGGCTGGCTTATTCCACTTTTCGGGAGCAGCTACAACCTGCACATCATGCACCACAGCGTGGCATGGATCTTTCCGTTTTATCTGATCCTGCACCTCTACGCGGTGTTCCGTCACGACGTTGTGGGCCGTACAAGCGTAACGTCATCGATTATTACGGGTTACAAGCATAAGGTTGAAGACGAACCCTCATTAGATTAATAGCTCTGGAAAAATCTGTTCCACAGCTCGATAGTATCGTTGGGTGCTGCTCGGAATCCTCACGTACTTCTCTGTACGCTCCGGTTCCTGCGCGGCGTCCGCCTTACTCTCGAACTGTTCACGACGGTTTTTCTCCCTTGTGTACGTGAGTTTTGTGTCTGAGCAAGTTATTTTGGCTTCTCCGGTCGATAGCTTTGAAGTTTCAAAGCAGGTAAGAGCAGCTTTTTTTATAATCAAGCAAAAAGCTATCAAGCCATAATTACAGCAATGAAAAAAATCAACGTCATCGGTCTCGGTAATATTCTTTTCGGTGACGAAGGGTTTGGTGTGGAGGCGGTCAGGCTGCTTGAAAAGGAGTGCACTGATTTGCCTGATTCCGTTCAGTTCATTGACGGGGGGACGCAGGGCCTGAACCTGCTCGACTATATCGAGTCAGCCGATATAGTCCTGATTTTTGACGCGATCATTCCTCCCGATTTTGACAGGAAAGTTTACGTCTATGCCGATGGTGAACTCCCGGGATTTATCCATCGTAAAATGTCATCACACCAGATGGGGCTCAGTGAGCTTCTTTCTGTGGCAAGACTTCATGGAAAAGCGCCTGAAAAGATAGTGCTGGTCGGCGTGCCGCCGAGAGAGCTGGAACTCGGCAGCGGAATAAGTCTGGAAGTTCAGGAGCTTCTTGCAGATGCCGTAGGAGAAGGGAAAAAATTCCTCGGCAGCGTCGTCAACGATTGAGCAGGCGCAGAAACTCGCTTCTGGTCGGCTGGGACAGAAACTCGCCAGACATGGCTGAAGTGGTTGTGGTTGAATTCTGCTTTTCAACTCCCCGCATAACCATACACATGTGCTTTGCCTCGATGACGACTCCTACCCCTCTCGGATTCAGAACTTCCTGAATTGTATCCCTTATTTGCTGGGTCAGGCGTTCCTGTACCTGAAGCCGGCGGGCGTATACCTCGACCACGCGCGGGAGTTTGGAAAGGCCGACGATTTTTCCGTCAGGGATGTAAGCAACATGTGCTTTGCCGAAGAACGGTAGCATGTGATGTTCACACAAGGAAAAAAGGTCGATATCCTTGACAAGCACCATCTCGTCATATGACTCGGTGAAAACCGCTTTTCTCAGCATCTCTTTCGGGTCTTCGCGGTATCCTTTCGTGAAAAATCGCATTGCCCGCGCGACTCTTTCAGGTGTTTTCAGCAAACCTTCACGTTCCGGGTTTTCACCCATGCCCTCCAGCATACTGTAGACGGCATCGGCCATGCCTGCAATTATTTCCGGGTCGGTATCCCTGATATCGTCGAAACAATCGTCGTCGACGCAGGAACTGAATACGGAGCTGGACGGCGGCTCATTCACCAAGGTATCTGACGGAGTTTTTTCTTGTTTCATGGATTGTAACCTCATGTAGGGCTATTTCCCTGTTAATGTAGCGTTGCAATGCAACGGTCAATATATCCCATACGGTAACGGCAAGCACCTCCGTGCTTGGAACCGCATCCTTCAGCTCGTCTACATCGTGGTTCAAGTTTTTGTGATCAAACCGGTTCATGATCTCCTGTTCAAGGATATTTTTCAACTCTTTCATGTCGAGGAGAAACCCTGTATCACGATCGACGACTCCGCTTATGGTGATTTCCAGCTCGTAATTGTGCCCATGACCGTGAGTATTGCTGCACTCCCCATAAATTTTCCTGTTTTTATCGTCCGAAAAACCGGGATTGTACAGCCGGTGAGCAGCGTTAAACTCAACAGTACGCGTAACGTAAACTTTTCTGGGTTTCTTCAGAACGTTATTCATAAAGTAAATAAATGCGCGGTAAAAAAAGAGTATGCCAGGGGGTGAATTTTTTGTTCGTTTCTGGAGGCAACCCCAAGGTTTTTGATTGAGGACTGCAAGAAGACAATGTCAATGCGTATTACACAAGATTACTTACGAAAAGTTAACTTTCACCGTTGTCAATAAGTTTCAGCCGGTTGGAAACGCCATGTGTTCATGAAGCAAGCGTAATGCTTTGTGAGAGTAACGTTTCAAAAGGGAGGGCGGGAATGAATTTTTGAAAAAACGTATTATACCTCAGAGATGACACGCACAACATGCAATGCTTGGAGATTATGGGAAAAAAATCATTTGACCAGCTAATACGGGAAAGCGAAAAACCGGTATTTGTGGATTTCTGGGCCGGGTGGTGCGCACCCTGTAATTCCGTTGCTCTTTCTGTCAAACAACTTGCTGAAGAGTTCAGCGGAAAATTGACCGTCGTCAAAATCAATGTTGACCAGCAGCCTGAAGTTGCCGCAAAATATCAGGTACAGGGTATTCCGGCATTAGTGCTGTTTGAAAAAGGATCGATCAAATGGAGGGCAACCGGCGCATTGCCATACGAGAATATCAGGGGTGAGGTAATGAAAGCCCTGGGATGGTAGCGAAAGAGCGTCAGTTTTCAGATTGCCCGAATTCTTTTTTAAGGTTTGCTACATATTGATCGACAAGGTTCTCAAACTCCATCCTGATCAACGGTGAAAGAATAATTTCCAGGAAACCCGGCAGGATCACTGTGATGACAGCGTTGGATTGTAACACAGCCTTGCATCCTTTTTGTGTTGGTATGGTTTCCCATTTTCCGTTGACAATGGCGTTGCCGATCCCATCAACAGGGGTCCAGATTACCGTTTGCCGGTCTTTGTCAGAAATGTATTTGCAGGCATAGATCGACTGCTGAAGCGTATGTTCTCCTATGCCGATACGTTCCATTTCCCACCGCCAGATATTGTTGCCGAGGTGAGCCAGCTTTTCGACTTTCGGGAAAAAGGAACCTGATTTTCCAACGTCGGAAAGTAGTTCGAAAACTTTTTCGAAAGAAGCGGCTGTATTGAACTCTCGGTTGATATTGATTGTCACGGTAAAGGACATTGAACGCTCGGTTATGATGAAAAAGGGTACCCGAAAGTGAAGCACCTAATGAGAAATATGCAAATAATCAGGAAAACCATGCATGCCCAGGCAGGAGTTATTATATTCTTCTCGAAAGTGTCTCATAACCATCACCTACACCAAATCTAATCGGACCATAGGGAGAAAGGCATGAAAGAGAGCAATTATGACTACGAAATTGTTCCAGGATTTACTTTTTCTGCATTATTCTGGTTGATTATCGGTTTGGTTGTCGGCCTCTGGATAGCAATCGAGATGTTCAATCCCGCGCTCAACCTTACTCCCTGGCTGAGCTTCGGACGTCTGCGGGTAGTGCATACCAACGGTCTGGGGCTTGGTTTCGGGCTTGCCGGTATTTTTGCGGCTTCCTATTACATTCTCCAGAAACTTACGCGAACACCTCTTGTTTTTCCCGGCCTTGCAAAAGTGCACCTGTATCTTTTCAATCTTATCATTGCTCTGGCCGCTCTCAGTCTTTTTGCGGGAATGAATACCACAAAAGAGTATGCGGAACTTGAATGGCCTCTGGATATTGCGGTGGTTGTTATGTGGGTTATCTTTGCGGTTAACGTTTTCGCGACCCTGATCAAACGTCAGGAAAAGCAGATGTATGTGTCATTGTGGTATATCATCGCCATGACCGTGACAATAGCAGTGCTCTATATCGTCAACAACCTTGAGGTGCCTGTCAACTTTTTTAAATCGTATTCGCTCTATGCTGGTGCTAACGATGCCAATGTGCAGTGGTGGTACGGGCACAATATCGTCGGTTTTATTTTTACAGTCCCGATCCTGGCGATGTTTTATTACTTTCTTCCGGTTTCAACAGGCTTGCCGCTGTTCAGTCACAGGCTCTCTATTATCTCTTTCTGGTCGCTTATTTTTGCCTACCTCTGGACCGGTGCGCATCATCTCATGCTGACTCCTCTGCCGGAATGGATACAGACGGTTGCCATT
>JAKSDB010000203.1 GCA_022360415.1 Chlorobiales bacterium | reverse complement strand
GAGAAGGAGCATTGCAGGAAGATGGGGTGTTTTTCTGCTTATTACGTTCGTGTTACTGGTTTACTGTTCGGTAACCGGAAACGCACCGTCAGTCAGAAGAGCGTCGATCATGGCGGTTGTCCTGATCGGAGGTTCAGTAACAGGCCGCCGGTCGTTTCCCCTGAACTCACTTGCCGCTGCTGATCTTCTGATTCTTTCGCTCGATCCTCTCGAGCTGTTCAGTGCCGGCTTTCTGATGACCAATGCGGCAGTTGCTTCCATTATTCTGCTTTACCCGACGCTCGGCAAGCTGTCGTCAAACTGGAGCGGTATTGCCGGATTTGTCTTCAGGCCCCTATGGAACGCCTTTAGTGTAAGCCTTGCGGCAATTATAGGGGTATCGCCGGTCATCGTCTGGTTTTTCGGGAACTTTTCGTTTGCAGGGCTTCTCGCAAACCTGCCCGTAATTTTTCTCGTCAGCTGTATGCTTTTCGCAATGCTGCCGGCTTTTGTTTTCAATCTGTTTCTCCCGGAACTGGCGGTCTACCCTGCTTCAAGCGCGTGGTTCTTCGCGAAAACAACGCTTGGAGTTACGGAATTCTTCGGTTCGCAGCAATGGGCTGTCGCTCAGGTGCAACCGAATGCTTACGGGATAATCTTTTACTATGCATCAATTCTGGCTTCGCTGTACTTTGTGCACCGGCAAAAACCTGCTTATGTAATAATTACCCTTTTGTGTGTTGCAAACTACTTTGTCTGGACCCCGGTTATGCGTGCAGACAGCCCGCCTCCTGCTTTTGCAACGGTTGCTGTCGGGAAGGACACCGCTTTGCTTTGTTCGGTTTCAGGCTCCTCGATTCTGATTGACGCAGGTTCGAAACCCTATCACCGGGAAATAATCAACCGGCAAATGCGCCGTTATGGTGTTACAAGGCTCGATGCAGCCGTACAGCTTGACTCGCCGGACTCTCTTATCGCTGCCATCGACGCATCACATCACATGCTTTCCGATGACAAGCGACTGAAACTGCGATCGTTTATGCTCGCAAAACCACACAGAAATACCCTGAAGCTATGGGCGGGCGACGGTTCATCAACTCTCTTTGCCAATGATCTGGATGTACTGACAAGCTTTGAAAGCGACCATCCCGACCGGGTGGTTGTCAAGGTGAAGCGATTTGGGATCAATGAGTATCGCGGACTGCAAGAATGGCTCGATAAAGTTCGCCCTCAGGAGTGTGTTGTCGTAAGTTCCTCACGGCTGAAGGATGAAGACAAAAGATTGCTTGAGCATCTGGCAGGGAAGCGGGAGGAAATGACTGATAGGTGAAGAAACTATTAAGAATTCCATGTAAAAATATGACGATATTTACTTGCTTATTTCAGCAATTATGATGAATATTCCAGGGTAAGGTGTTTTGTTTATGGAAACTTCCCAATGTCTGATCTGATCCCTAAACACGGTGGTTATCGCAACTTGAAAAGTTTTCAGGTTGCAAGGTTGGTCTATGATCTAACTGTGCGGTTTGTGGAGCTGTATATCGATAAATTCAGTCGCACTAAGGATCAGATGGTGCAGGCTGCGCGAAGCGGAGTACAGAATATCGCCGAAGGTTCATTGGCGTCAGCAACCTCGAAAAAGACTGAGTTGAAGCTTACACAGGTGGCACGAGCGAGCCTTGAGGAGTTGAGGCTGGATTATGAGGATTTCCTGAGGCAAAGAGGGTTGCCTGAGTTTAAACCGAACCATCCCGCACTTGAGCGTTTCAAGGAACTGAAATGTCAGTCCCTGGAGGAGGTGCAGCGCTGGGTGAAGAAAGAGAGAACGCTTGGGACGAGCACGGACGGACAAGGACGAACACAGACTGATAGAGAAAAACGTTCGGATACGGACTATTTTCGACCAGAGTCCGTGAATGTCCATGCACGTCCGTGTCAGTCTGATCTCCTGAGTTCAGCTTGTCTTGCAGCTAATGCCGCGTTGTCGCTGATTAATCTCGTCTGCTATTTTCTTGACCGCCAAGTTAGCCGACTGGCGCAGGATTTTGAAAATGAAGGTGGGTTTACCGAGAGGCTTTACAGAGTTCGTAGTGCTAAAAGGAGAAGCCAAGGATGACTCAAAACATCTTTTCCTCATTGCCGGAAGACATGTCAAATGAAGTGGTTGAGGATCTGGTTCGATCTGCGACTGTTCGCATCGAGCGCATCGTTTCAGATGGCCATTCGTCCCCGGAGAGCGGCTGGTACGACCAGGATGAGTCGGAATGGGTGATTGTGCTATAAGGTTCTCTGGACCGACAGAGAAAAACCGACGATCTGGTTGGCTGTTTTCTATCGATAATTGTAATTATTCATTCTCGATCAGCGGTAACTGGTTGCCGGTGCTGAGACCGGAATCCTCGATAATTTTCCTGACTTCTGCGGGGCAGTCGGCGGGGTTGAGCTTGTGCAGGACGCGCGCGATGGTGTATATCTTGCTTTCTATCGGCAGAAACTTGTTGACGACGATAATGTTATCGTCTCTCAAGCGGCAATCGCCGCCGAGGAAGTTTCCTTTTTCATACCGTAACTTGTATCCGGTTTTTGTGACGGCGTGTTCAAGGAGTTCCAGTTTTTTTGTTTTCTTCATCGTTTCTGTCCGGTTTCGGTTATCCGCGCATTCTGGGATCGAGCGCGTCACGGACGCCGTCCCCGATAAGGTTGAAGCAGACCACGGTTGTCAGGATCGCTATACCCGGAAAGGTTGAAATCCACCAGTGGTTGAGCAAGCTGTCGCGTCCTTCGTTGATGATGTTGCCCCAGCTTGGGGTCGGAGGCTGGACACCGAGGCCGAGGAAGGAAAGGCCTGCCTCGGTAAGGATTATGCTTCCAATGCGGAGTGTTGCTGCTACAATGACCGGTGTCAATGTGTTGGGGACGAGGTGCCGGAAAATGATCCGCAGGTTTGAGAGTCCGAGCGATTTCGCGGCAAGGATGAACTCCTGCTCTTTCAGCGAAAGTACCTGGCTGCGGACAATTCGGGAAACCCCCATCCAGCCCGTGAAAGAGAGAGTGATGACTATCAGAAAGATCGAATTGCCGAAGGTGGCTATAATTATGAGTATCAGAAAGAGCGCCGGGAAGGCTATGAGAACATCGACGACGCGCATGAGCATGTTATCGACGATCCCGCCGAAATAGCCTGAGGTAACCCCGACGATCGTTCCGAGAGTGACCGAGATCAGAACGACAAGGAAACCGATTGAAAGTGAGATTCTCGATCCATAGATGACTCTGCTCAGAATGTCACGCCCGTACTGGTCTGTTCCGAGAAGAAATGAGCGTGTGACAACAAAACCCGGCTGCCTTCCGGTGTAATCCTTGCCGCCAGCAAGCGAAGCGACAGGTATGGTTTTCTGCCTTGGACCCTGCTGATAGACAACCGTGTCGCCATCGATCCGGTAACTGTCTACAAAACGCAGCTTATTGGGTTCGTTCCGGTTTTTCAGTGCCTGAAAATCACCGATAAGGATGTTTGTGAGCCTGTCACGCAGGTTGTCTCCCTGGCGAAGTGGAATGGTGACCCCTTTCCTCTCATCGAGAACAAGCGCGTCTATTCGTGTAAAAGGCTGCTTGTAGGCCGTGACGAGAAAATCCTGTTGTTCATAAGGGCTGAATGGCGATACGAACGGGGCAAGAAAGGCCATTGAATAAAGGACGAATACCACAACAGAAGCCTGGATAGCAATGGTATGCTTTTTGAAGGATTGCCATCCGATTTCCCGAAGGCTCAACTCTCCCTCGGGATGACTCTGCGTTCCGGCAAGGTTTTTTTTCAGTGTTCGAACGGAAAACACTCCCAGAAGCAGCGGTGCAAGCACTGTATAGAGGGATGCTATCCAGAACTCAAGTATTTCCAGAGTGAAAACCTGACGGAAGCTTTCCGGGGAAACGGCCAGAAGCGAGAGGCTGGTAAAGAATGAGTGCAGACTGATGAACACCAGCTCGTGACGCCACAGAAGCAGAGACAGAAAGGAAAAAAATGATACGATAACAAAAAGTCCCAGGCCTTTCTTTTTCGTTCGCAAGAGGCCGAGTCCCGGTATAAGAAGGTCATACAGTGGGAGCTTTGTATTCCGGAGCAACTGTTTCACAGGCATTAATAGGTTTGTCCAATGCTCTTTTATTCATAAGGGCACCTCTAAAAACTTATTGCGCGCCCAAATTGCTGCGTTGGCCGGATAGGAGGGGGTTTCTCCGCTCCGTCCGCCTTACACTTTGCTCGCTCATGACACTTTTTAAAGGTGCCCATAAAAAAAGCTGCTTTTTGTTTAAAAAGCAGCTTTTTTTATGCTTTACAGCAGGGAACTACTCTTCTTTTTCGGAGTCTGTTTCCTCAGTGCTTTCCTCTGCGCCTTCTTCTGCAACGGTTTCAGGCTCCTCCTCGGCTTCCACTCTCGGTGCGTGAACCGAAACGACAGGCGTTTCAGGGTCACCCACAATATCGAATTTTCCTTCATACGTTTCGGCAGGAATTTCACTGATGTGCATTGTCTGGCCGAGCTCGAGCCCCGAAATGTCGATCGTGATATGTTCCGGGATATTTGACGGTTTTCCTTTCACGGTCAGCGAATGCCGGATGACCTGCATCTTTCCTCCGGCATCGATCCCGGGAGAATTTCCGATGAAACTGGTAGGTACATCAATTTCAAGAACTTCCCCTGCCGAGAAAAACTGAAAATCAGCATGTATTACCCTGTCGGTAACACGATCGAACTGGATGTCTTTCAGAAAAGAACGCTTCGACTTACCGTCAGGAAACTTGAGATTGACAATGTGTGATCCTGACGAATGCACCAGCTTGTCCAAAGCAAGCCCGTTAACAGAGACATGGATGGTTTCTTCCCCCTTATGGTAGATGACCGCCGGAACTTTTCCTTCTCCGCGTAATTTTTTTGCTTCGTTTTTGTTGCAAACCCTTGGTTCAACATTGAGTACAGTACTTTCCATGCTATTCCTTGATCGCTTTTATCGCTTGAGTATGGTTATTGGTTATTTTAGACAGGTTTTTACTGTCAAACAGACAACTGACAGAGTCGTCGCCCGAGATTCTCTTGATTGCCTCGCCGAAAAGATTGCTGACCGTGACGGTTTCCAGCTTTGGTGACGGATCGTGGCCGGTCACCACGGAATCGGTGATGATGACCTTTTCAAGCACTGAGCTGTTAATACGGTCAATGGCCGGGCCGGAAAGGATGCTGTGCGTTGCGGCGGCAAACACTTTTCTTCCTCCGGCTCCCTGAATTGCTTTCGCGGCGTTGACAAGGGTACCCGCAGTGTCGATCATGTCATCAACAAGGAGGACATCCTTGCCTTCAACATCCCCGATGATATTCATGACTTCGGCTACATTTGCCTTGGGCCGCCGCTTGTCGACAATAACGAGGTCTATTCCCAGTGCCTCTGCGAAAGTTCTCGCGAGCTTAACGCCGCCAACGTCCGGCGAAGCGACGACGAGGTTGCCGTTGAGGTTCATATTGATAATGTGGTCGATAAGCACCACACTCGAATACAGGTGGTCGAACGGAATATCGAAAAAGCCCTGAATCTGCGCGGCGTGCAGGTCCATGGTAAGGATACGGTTTGCTCCTGCTATTGTGAGCAGGTTCGCAACCAGTTTTGCGGTGATCGCCACTCTTGGGCGATCCTTGCGGTCCTGTCTCGCATAGCCATAGTAGGGGATGACAGCGGTAATTCTTGCGGCTGAAGAGCGCTTGGCGGCATCGATCATGATGAGCAGCTCCATCAGGTTATCGGCAGGGGGGTTGGTAGACTGTATGATAAACATATCGGAACCCCTGATAGATTCGAAATAGTTTACCGAGATTTCACCGTCTGAAAAATTTTCTACCTTAGCGTTACAAAGAGATGCGCCGAGGTATTCGGCAATCTTTTCGGCTAAAGCGGTATTGCTTCGCCCCGCAAAAATTTTAATCGGATTCGCCATGGCTCCCTGCTTTTTCGGATGAAACGGATTATATTAAGGCTGTGATTGAATGCCCTTCTACTCAAAGAGCGTGCCGCAGATCTTCAAAAAACCTCAATGCCGACGAATATAACAAAAATTGGCAGAATTGTAACAATGAAGATTCACGAAATACAGGCGTACCTTGAACGTTATTTTGACAAGGTCGAGCTTGTCGGCAATAGCGATATTACTATTGACGGACCGGCAAAAATAGAAGATGCCACAAAAGG
>JAKSDB010000219.1 GCA_022360415.1 Chlorobiales bacterium | reverse complement strand
GCACCGTTGGAGTAAGAAAATGATACCAAAAGTAATTGAAGCAGAATACTTACACGACTTTGTCATTCATCTCCGCTTCGCTGATGGGGCAGAGGGCGATGTTGATCTAAGCCAAGAGCTTTATGGTGAAATGTTTGAACCTTTGAAAGATATCGAAACTTTCAAGCAGTTTTCGATACACCCAGAATTTCACACTCTTTGCTGGCCGAATGGTGCTGATATAGCTCCTGAGTTCCTTTACGAGAAAGCAAGAATTCCCGTATAGCTTCTCATCATTCTTCGCAACCCTCATAACTATGTCTTTCACCGCCGCGCTATCGGCTGGACCTTTCAGGGCAACTCAGACCTCAAAAGCATGGCTTTGGTCATGACCAAAGCCACGGACAGCACCAAATGGATGGAAACCGGCGAGCCGCACACAACCTACCGCGGCATCACCCATTGCATCGATGAAACCGTTCAGACCAACGAATGGGGCTAGGCTCCTTTCAGAACCCGCGGGGGGAGGATGCCGGTGTGGGTGGAGAAATAAAAAAGCGCATGAGGCTTGGGCGTCCTCATGCGCTTTTTCTTACTGTTATCCCTGATGAGAGATTCCGGGTCAGGCTCGTTTACTTTGATCGACCGCTTTGAGAATCTTGAGATTCAGCACAATAAAACGCCAGAACTGGTATATCTTGTTCTTCATCAGGAATCTGTCAAACTTTGAAGGTCTCATGGTTAGTCTAAGGTTCTACGTGTTTGAAAATCTTCACGGTTACTCGGGTATAATCTGCCAGCCGATGCGGCCTCTGAACTTGTGCATGAAAGTTTTTTCCACCATCTCTTTCAACCATGCACCGGCCAGTCCGCGTTCAACCCTTGTAACAAAAAGATCCCTGCCCTCCTTGTTGTCGTAGCGGGTATGGTCGGGAACAACGGGATAGATGATCATCACGGTTGCCTGTCCTTTCCAGAATGACTTGCCGTTCGATGCGATACAGACCGCAAGCATCTGCGACATGCGTTCACGGTGAGTCATTCGTCCGGCACTGATCAGGTCAATGATATTCAACGCTACGATTCGTCCGATAACACCTGAAATCATACCTGTTCTCGGCGCCCCGGGAATAATGGTCATCCCGTTTTTCGTGGTGTGAGGAACGGAAATCGGTCCCGGCGGGGCAAAGGCAATGCCTGCCGAAAAGATGTTTTTGTAGAGCGGGTTCTGGTAATTCGCCGGCCATGCGTCAGGCGTTCTTACCAGCTCGTCATAACTCAGCCCGTATATCCCGTCGGCAAGAACAAAGCCTCCCGGATTGGTGACTTTCGAGGAAATGTCCTCGCCGTTCCTGTCAAAAAACGGGAAAGTAACGCCTCGTGACTGTGGGATAAGCATCGCGAAATCATACTCGTCCTCCCCGAAGTTGCCTTCGAAATCTTCCCAGTATATCTTTTTCTCGTCAACCTCCTTGACACCACGGCGAACGGACTTTTCGAGCCCGAACTCATCCATCAGGTCCTCGATAAGATCGCCTCCGCGGGCAACCCTCCCTCCGCGCTTGACGACGTTAATCCCTCCTACACCGAAATCGCCTATGGCCGGCTCATTGGTCAGGTAGGCGAGCTCTGCCTTGTCCCTGAGACCGCGCTGCGTCAAATCGGTATGTATGTTGGTGATATACTCGAATGCCGCGCCCTGACAGGCGGCAAGAGGATGGCCTGTACCGATCACAAAACGCCGCTTTTCCCCCCGTTTCATTCTTTCGACCGACTCGAGATAAGCATCGCGTGCCTTGATAGCGGTGTCGAAATGGCAGATCGATTCAGTGTTTTTATCGGGTCCGAGACCTGGAGTTGCAGCATAGTTCATGTGAGCACCGGTAGCGACAACAAGATAGTCATACTCGACGCTTGCCTCGCCGCTCCCGTCTGCCTGATCGACGATAACGTAATTTTCGTCAGGGTGGACCGAGGTCACCTTTCCCTGAACAAAATTCACATTGAACCTGTCGTAGATAGGCCTCAATTTGAATACGGTTTCTTCCGGTTTAACCGCATCGATACCCAGCCAGACCCACGAAGGCACAAAACCGAAATAATCGAATTTATGTATAACCGTTATCTCATGGTCTTTGCCTATGGCGTCTCCAAGGTACATTGCCGCAGTATGTCCCGCAAACCCGGCTCCAATGATCGCAACCTTTGCCATCGCCCGTTTTCTCCAGTTATTCTCGTTAAACCACCCTTTGGGGAAGAAGTGTCTTATAAATGAGTAATGATGAAATCCGCTGATTTTTGAGAGAAAGAAGATAGAAAATAAACCGCAGACTGCAAACCGGTATACCCATAGTGCGCAATCGAAGACGGGCCCTTCCTGAAAAGCCGCCGCATTCCCCGCAGTAACTGTTTTTTTGATACCTTACGGTTAGAAATCAATCTTGACAACAGCATCTCGCAGTGGGAGAATCAAAAGCAAAACGAATTCTCGCGATCGACTACGGAACGAAACGGACAGGGCTCGCAAAAAGCGATCCTTTCGGGAGTTTTGCCCAGCCTGTCGGCACTTTCCCTCCTGAAAAACTCATCGGAGTTCTCGTGTCCCTCCTGCATAACGATCCCGTGGAAAAAATCATCGTGGGCTATCCCCTGAACAGCGACGGGGCAAAAAACCGTATGACCGGAATGGTTGACCGCTTTATCGAGGATCTCGTGAAAGCCTTTCCGGATATTTCTGTTGAAACTGTCGATGAATACGGCTCATCGAGACAGGCTGCAAAGCTGCTTGTCGAATCCGGCCTCAGCAGAAAAAAAAGACAACAAAAAGGACGACTGGACTGTGCGGCTGCCTGCCTGCTCTTGCAAAACTATCTGGAGAGTACATGAGGCTAAAAGGTCGATCCCTTTAGCATTTCGGCAGGCCTTGTGTTATTTTATTCCTAAACTGAACGTTTCAGCAAATTCTCAATAACAGTAACTTTATTAAAAACAATCTGTTATACTGTATTTATAGTGAGATTATTCCCGGCCTGTCGGGTGAAGGTGAACGCTGATAAAAAGAGTTGCTTTTGCTGAAACCCTTTGGGATTGCCGAACACACCGAATCTGCAACCGCTCAGTTCAGGTTTGTATTTTTTCATACGGCCGTGACGCTATGGCCGCCAACCACTGATCGGGCATACAAAACATGAGCACATCCTCATTACTCGATATATTCAGGTCTTCCGGAGCCCTCCTCGAAGGACATTTCAAACTGACTTCCGGTCTGCACAGCAATACCTATTTCCAATGCGCAAAGGTGCTCCAGTATCCTGAATACCTTACTGAAATATGCAGAAATATAGCCTCGGCGTTCAGCGGCCTGGAAATCGATACGGTTATTTCGCCTGCCGTAGGAGGCATAGTCGTCGGCACGGAAGTTGGCCGCCAACTGGGAGTCAAAACAATTTTTGCCGAAAGAAAAGAGGGGCGCATGGTTCTGAGAAGGGGATTCAGCGTCTCTCCGGGTGAAAAAGTTCTGGTCGTGGAGGATGTCATCACAACAGGCGGTTCAGCCGTCGAGGTTATCGAGGTTGTTACAGGTGCCGGTGCGGAAGTTGTGGGAGCCGGTTCTGTGGTTGACCGCAGCAACGGTGCGGTGAAACTCGTGGACAAACAGCTTTCCCTGCTCTCCCTCGAAGTAAAAAATTACGAGCCTGACAACTGTCCGCTTTGCAAAGAGCACATTCCGCTCGACGTACCGGGTAGCCGAACCCTTCAGAAAAGCTAAGAGCCGCAGTTATGCAGAAAACCCGTATCAGCAGCATTTCGATCATCGGGCTCGGGCTGATAGGCGCATCGGTCCTGAGAGCGCTCAAAAAATCACCCCTTGCCATAAAACAGCATATCCTGTTCAAGGGCTACGATTCCTCGTTCAGTGACCGGGATATAGAGCGTATAAAGGAGCTGGGGCTCGACAGCTTTGAAACCGATAGCAAGCAGCTCTACGACGCCGACCTCATCATACTCGCCGCCCCGGTCGAAGCAAATATCAAGCTGCTCGAGGAAATCCGCAGGCATGCTCCGGAACACTCCCTCGTCAGTGACGTTTCAAGTACAAAAGCCGCTATTGCCCGCCGGGCTGAAGAACTTGAGCTTGATTTCATCGGTATGCACCCTATCGCCGGCAGGGAGCAGCGGGGGTACCACGCAAGTCACGACGAGCTTCTTGCGGGAAAAACGGTTGTACTCTGTGCCGACAGTGAAACATTGTCCCGGCCCGATACTGAAAACCTGCTTGAACTTCTGCAGTCGATCAGTTGCAGGATAACCGTCATGACCCCTGAAGAACATGACAGGATCGTTGCAACGATCAGCCACTTGCCGCAGCTGCTTTCAACCGCTCTTATCAACTATTGTGAAAAAGATATCGATAAAAGCGGGCCCGGTTTTTCGACGCTGACACGGCTGGCCGGCAGCTCCTGGGAGATCTGGCAGGATATAGTAGCGACCAATCACGAAAACATCGCTTCCGAGCTCATCGGTTTCAGCAGAAACCTCGAGCAGCTTGCCGATGATATCAGAAACAACCGCATGAACAGGGTCAGGGAACAGTTCGAAAAAGCCAACATTCTTTACGGGAAACTTACTAACAGAGGCTGCTCATGAAATTCGCTATCGTTGTCAACATAAACCGCGATGAAGCGGTTGCCCTTGCGAGGGAGCTCATCGCCTGGTTTGAGGAGCGGGACCTCGATTATGTGTTCGATGCAGTATCGGCAGCGAAGCTCGATACCAGGAAGGCCGCCGATATTGAAAAACTGAACAGGCTCTGCGACGTTTTCATATCTCTTGGAGGTGACGGGACGCTGCTCTTTACCTCTCACTACTCGGTAACGAAGCCGGTCATCGGCATCAATGTCGGACATCTCGGATTCCTCGCCGAGTTCAGCAGGGAAGAGATGTACGGTGCCATCGAAAACGTGCTTGCAGGAACATACGCCATTCACGACCGCACTCAACTCGAAGCACATATTTCCATTGACAACGAAGCAAAACACTTCACCGCGCTTAACGACGTTGTAGTGGAAAAAGGCGCCTACCCGAGAATACCGGCATTTATCATCACGCTCGACGGAGAGCAGCTCAGCTCCTATCGTGCGGACGGCATCATTATCGCCACCTCGACAGGGTCAACGGGCTACTCCCTTTCGGCGGGAGGACCGGTGATTGCACCGAAGTCGAACGTTTTCGTCATTACGCCCATCTGTCCGCACATGCTGACTGTCAGGCCTCTTGTCATCAGTGACGACAAGACAATCGAGATTTCCGTCGATGCTCCCGACGGCGCTTTTCCGCTTAACTGCGACGGACACGTAAGAAAGATGCTGAGACCCGGTGATGTCATAACCGTCAATAAATCCAGAGATGCGATCAACCTCGTCGCCAACGAAAACAGAAATTACTGGGATATTCTCAGAAGCAAGCTGCTCTGGGGCCGTGAGCACAAACCGGGCACCTGACATAACCGTCTATCATCCGATGTTTCATGAGGGCACCTCAATTAATTGTCGTGAGCGATTTGAAGACAAGGCGGACGGAGCGCAGAAACCGGAGTGTACACAGAGTACATGAGGATTTCGAGCACCGACCAACGAAGTATTCGGGTCGCGCAACAAATTAATAGAGGTGCCTATGAGTGACAGCATTTCCCTTTCCTCGCTTGGGCACCTCCTCGGCATATCTCCCGCTACGCCCCTTGCAACCGCCGATATGTGCAAAAGGCTCACCGCGACATTCCTGCCCGCGGCAGCGGATACGCCGAGGGTTCACTGTTTTACTTCCTCGCTCAGGAACGCTTTCAGGATGCTTGGAATCCGTGTACTTGACGCGCAGGAAGCCTGTCTTTCAGACGGAACCTTCAAACCGGGAGTTGTCGTCATCGCACCCGGAGACTTCAGCGACGAGCAGCTCGCGATCAACCGTGTATCCACACTGTATAACAACATCATTGTCGGGATACACGACGAAAATCCTCCGCTGACGGAACATTCCTCTCCGCAGGACAAACTTGACAGAATTGTCGGGAAACTTGCCTGGGACATGGTTCACCTCAGTATCTACGTCACTGAAGAATGCTGGACCATCTGCACCATGAACGGTGGAGTAGTCCGGCTGGACGGTTCATGTCCTTTGCCTTCCGATGTGCTGAAAACCCTCGTTCCGAAACTGACAGCACAGGTTGTCCCGCCAAAAACGTCCGACCTCGATCACAGGCCCGGAGGATTGAAAGCCGGGTCAGCTCAAATGAGGGAACTGGCAGACGATTTTAAAGCATGCGGTCGCCTGTGGAGTTCGAACCGCTATCTTCTTACCCATACATCACGTGAAACCCTGCAATACAGGAGCCCGCTTTACAGGAAAATTGTCGCACGGTACCTCGACCATCGCAGTGGAATGAGCTACGGGTTTTTCGCCCGTCAGCTACCGGTCTCCCCCCCGCCGGCGCTGCTGCTTGAAGACACAGCCTGCGTATCAAGCGAGCCTGAATTGAGAGCGGCGCCCTTTTTACCTCTGGACAACAAGCTCTATGTTCCTGTGCAGGTAATGAAAGAGTGGTTTCTCGTCGAACCGGTACCGGTTATCGCCGTCACGACGCGTTCAGGATGCAGAAAAACCAGCCTGAACCCTGAAACAGACCTGGTCTCACTCTGTCTTGACAAGGGGACCGTCACACTCACGACCCCTGACGGGCTGCCCGACACCATGTCACCAAAACCCTCGTTCGATACACTGACTATCCTTGCCCATGCATTAGGGAACGTATTTATATCGAGTATCCTGCAAAGAATCCGGCCGTCATGGCGCTTCCCGGAAACACTTGCCCGAAAAGGCGCATCCATGACTCACTGGCATGGTTACCCGGAGAAATCCATCGTTCCGGAAGGATACTTTACACATGGCAGCCAGAATCCCCCGGTTTCCTGCTCCACTCCCCAGTCCGCAGCCTACAGCATTCTGGGCAAGATAGAAGCACTGGAACAGGCACTGCGTGAAGACCGGGATTATCAGGG
>JAKSDB010000387.1 GCA_022360415.1 Chlorobiales bacterium | reverse complement strand
ATGTGGGTAATCTTTGCGATCAACGTCTTTGCCACACTGATCAAGCGTCAGGAAAAGCAGATGTATGTTTCTCTCTGGTATATCATTGCAATGACGGTCACGATAGCTGTTCTGTATATCGTCAACAACCTTCAGGTGCCTGTCAATTTTTTTAAATCGTATTCGCTCTATGCCGGTGCCAACGATGCCAATGTGCAGTGGTGGTATGGGCACAATATCGTCGGTTTTATTTTTACCGTCCCGATCCTGGCGATGTTTTACTACTTTCTTCCGGTTTCAACAGGCTTGCCGCTGTTCAGTCACAGGCTATCCATTATCTCTTTCTGGTCGCTTATTTTTGCCTACCTCTGGACAGGGGCGCATCACCTTATGCTGACGCCGCTGCCCGAATGGATACAGACGGTTGCCATTGCCTTCAGCATTTTTCTCATAGCGCCTTCCTGGGGTTCCGTAATAAACGGTTACTATACGCTCCGTGGAAACTGGGAAAAGATGCGTTCCAACTATCTTGTGAAGTTTTTTATCGTCGGCATTACCTTTTACGGCCTGCAAACCATACAGGGGCCGACACAGGGGCTGAGAACATTGAACGCCTTTTTTCACTACACTGACTGGGTTATCGGTCATGTTCATATGGGAACCATGGGCTGGGTAACCATGACCATTTCAGCATCTTTCTACTACATGATCCCGAAAATCACCGGAACTGCTTTACACAGCATCAGGATCGCAAATGTACACTTTTGGCTCATTCTTGTCGGGCAATTGATCTGGACGATTACCATGTGGATAGGCGGAATCCAGCAGGGTGCGATGTGGAAGGCCACCGACCCTGATGGTTCATTGACCTACAATTTCCTCGATTCCATAGCCTCGCTCTATCCTTATTATAAAATCCGGTTTGCTGCGGGTATCGTGTATTTTGTGGGGATTCTTCTGTTTGCATGGAATCTTGTCATGACAGTCCGAGCGTCGAAAAATAATCCTTCAACTGATTAAAAGAGGCTTGCAAATGGGAGTGTATTCAAAACCGGTTGTATTTGCCGTTCTTTCGGCCATTGTCATCCTCGTGGGCACGGTGGTAACGGTTTTTATACCGATGCTCATGCCTTCCACCCAGCCGGTAAGCGACTACGTCAAACCCTATACGGCTGTTGAACTGGAGGGCAGAGATATTTACATCCGGGAAGGCTGTAACAACTGCCACACTCAGACCGTCCGGCCTTTGAGAACGGAAGTGCTTCGATACGGTGAGTATTCAAAACCTGAAGAATTCGCTTACGATCGCCCGTTTCTCTGGGGATCGCGCAGAACCGGCCCTGATCTCAACAGGCTCGGGGGAAAGTATCTCGACTCCTGGCACTACAAGCATATGGCCGATCCGCAAAGCATGTTCGGGAAATCCAATATGCCTCCCTATGGCTGGCTGGCCGAAACACCGCTCGATACACGATACTCATTGAAAAAAATAGCGATTCTCAAGTATGGTTACACCGACGGGGAGGTAATAGCACAGATTGAGGAGTACAGGGCAAAAGTTTCCAGCCCGTCCTATGACTCAAAAGAGGCAAGAGATGAAGTGACCCCTGAAAAGCTTCGCAATGAGCTTACCGAGATGGATGCGATCATCGCGTATATGCAGAAACTTGGCAGGGATGTAAAAAAGCTGGAGGCTGAAAAATGAGTTTTGCGGCATGGGCATACATCCTTTTCACCTTTTCACTGGTTGTGGTCTTCGCGTTCATCATAGTCCATTACTACAATCCCCGTCGAAAAAAAGAAGTCGAGGCACCGAAACACAGAATGCTGGATGATGAGAACTGATACAAACTGCAAAGGAGGGCTCAATGAGTGAGCAGGAGTACCCCAGGGAAAGCAAAAACAAGGTGCCGAAAGGCATGGCCGCTTTTTTTATTGCCAGCATCATATTCGTTGTTGTTTACGTCGTTCGCTTTACTCCTGCAATTACCGGTTGGTCCTATTATACCGGCTTTGAAGAGAGCATGAAGGAAGAGCAGGCAAAGGTTTCGATAGATGCGGCCGGAGAACTTGAAAAATTTCGCGGAAACATTGAGGCAATTGACGAGGGAAAAAAGCTCTTTGCCGCGAGCTGTGCCACCTGTCACAAGGAAGATGGGACAGGCGGGAGCGTCGGCAGTGATCTTACGGGGGATCTTGTTTTCGGCGATTCACCCGAGGAGTTGTATGAATCGATAGCGGAGGGAAGGGAAGAAGGGATGCCCTCCTTTAAAAAGCAGCTCCGCAGCACAAAAATCCTGAAGGTCATTGCCTTTGTGGAAACATTGCGAAACTGATCCTGATATTCTTTTGTGGCGCAGATACCGAAGAATCATTGAAGTCCTGCAAGCCCTGCTCGTTACCGGCCTGCCTTTCCTTTTCATAAACGGCCAGAGCGCTCTGAGATTCGATATAGCTGAGCTGAAGCTGTATTTCTTCGGGTCGGTTATCTGGATAAGCGAGTTGTACCTGATCCTCCTTGGATTTCTTTTTTTCCTTCTTTTCATTACGTCGATAACGACGATTTTCGGTCGTGTCTGGTGCGGCTGGCTTTGTCCCCAAACCGTTCTGCTCGATCTGTCAGAAAGTATTTCAAGGCTTTTCGGCAAACTATCGGGTAAAACAGTACAGCGCTTCGTGCTTCTACCGTTTTCGGCGCTTGTTTCGCTCACCATACTCTGGTATTTCGTGCCTCCGTTGCAAACCTTGCAGTCGCTTTTCAACGATGTGCTCATTACCGGTTTTTTTCTTGTACAATGGGCGGTGGTCTATGCCGAACTTGCCTTTCTGGGGCGAGGGTTCTGTACAACAGTCTGCCCCTATGCAATGATGCAGAACGCTCTTTTTGACAAAGACACGCTGGTCATCGAGTACGACAGATCACGTGACGCCGATTGCATGAAATGTCATGACTGCGTGAAAGCTTGTCCCGTCGGTATCGATATAAAAGAAGGATTGCAAACCGACTGCATTGCCTGTGCCGAATGCATCGATGCCTGTGCAGCGGCGACCGCACAAAGGAATATGAAGCCGTTTCCGGGCTACAAGGGAAAGCTGCTTCGCTCAAAGGCTTTCTGGCTCGGAGGGGCAACTCTTGTTGTCGGTGGGGTTCTTGCCCTGATGGTGTATTCGAGGCCGGAGGTGACGTTTTGGATCACGAGAGATCCCGAACAGCTTCCGCAGGGAATCAACCGTTATTCATGGTCACTCTATAACAATACGGGCGAACATCGTGAGCTGGAACTTTCCACGGAAGGTAAATTTGCTATTATTGGTGAAACAGTATTATTACTGGAGCCATATTCGTTTAAAAAAGGAAAGGTGCTGGTGCGATCCGAAGGAGGGAAAGACGAGGTTGTTTTCAGGATTGAGGATGATGGACTGACGATTGAGAAAAAAACGGGATTTTTGTAGGATTGTTGTTCATCCCGGTCACTCCTGTAAATATAACTTGCGCAACCTGTTTGTGTTGGGTTATATTATAACTATATGAAATATGAGGTCAAGGTTAAAAAGAAGGTTGCCCGCAGTCTGAAAAAATTGCCTGCGGATGTTCAGAAGCTGTTCTTCTTATTGATCGCTGATCTTCAGGCAGATGGTCCGATTCAAAAAAGCTGGCGAAACTTTTCGTCGCTTGAAAAGGATCGATACCATTGTCATTTGAATTACAGATATGTGGCATGCTGGACATGCAGGAAAAACGAAATAGTCATTGAGGTGTATTATGTTGGCTCTCGTGAAAAAGCCCCATAT
>JAKSDB010000428.1 GCA_022360415.1 Chlorobiales bacterium | reverse complement strand
GCCAAGATCCCAGAGCTCCTTGCATTCTTTTACAGCGTTGTCAACGGAATAGCGGAAACTGTTGGGCATTGAGGGAACCTCTTCTACCACGTTTGTGCCAGGGCAGACAAATAAAGGAAAGACAAGGTCACTTTTGGAAAGCATGTTCTCCTGCACCAGATTTCTGATAGCGGGAGTTCTGCGAAGTCTTCTCGGTCGATGAACAATATTCAGTAAATCTGTCTGGCTCATGTTGCTGGATTGATTTTGTTTTCTGAAAAGCCAAAAATAAGAAAAACTGCTCACATCGGGAAGCATTGTGTGGAAAAAATACCTGATGAAACAGACGGTGCGCTGTGCGCATTGCTCTCACAATCCCAATCAGCATGCAACTCATTGCGTTTCAAGTACGACCGGTACACAGGTATTTTTTTTCTCGATACAAAAAGAAGGTGCGGGCACATTGAAACTTGATGCGTTTTTTTTATTTTTGGATGGATTGAGTGTGCCTGTATTTCCCCCACTCCCAGAGTATATTATATGCCATCGATATTCAAGACGCAAAGTCACATCTCTGCCATTGAGACAGGTAACATATGTTGCCGCATTGTGCCTGTTCTTCGTTTCACCGAATACTCTCTTGAAGTACGTGCATATCGTCATGGGCAGCCGCAGGGAGGTGCACTGTGAAGATACCTGATTTTGTTCATTCATCGTTTCAGCGGGGCACGCAGTTCTCGAAATTTAACCTTCGTGCGGCCGCTTTCCTGGGGGCACCGACTCACCTGTTGTTTTTTATCGCTTACAAATATTTCTTTCACATGGAGTATGATAGCCTTGTGCTTCGTTTGATTGCGGTTGCCTTGTGCCTCGGCTGTCTGTTCAAGGTGAAAAACCCTGATTTTCTCGGCAAGTATTTCCCGATTTACTGGCACTTGACCATTATTATTGTGCTGCCGTTTATTCTCACGCTTATGGTGCTTAAAAACAATTTTCATGAAGCCTGGCTATACTGGGAGATATTCATGATTTTTGTGACAATTGCTTTTGTGCCGAACCTGTTGATGTTTCTTTTCGATTTGTTCATAGGTGTTGTCGCGGCGATCGCATTTTTCTATCTGACCCCGCCTTTTGTCGTTCTCGATCCACAGTTCGACATCCCGCCTTACGTGCTTCTCGTTGTGTTTTCCATTGTTGCAGGCTATGTGTTCAGCTACAGTAACAGGAAGGGAATTGTGGCGCAGGAGAAAAATACCGCTCTCCAGGCTCTTGCAGGAAGTATTGCTCACGAGATGCGAAACCCGCTTGGACAGGTGAAATTCAGTTTCGAGAGTATCCTGGACGAACTGCCGATGTATCACGCCGACAAGGTTTACGAATTCATTACAGCTCAGGGTCTGGACAACATCTATCTCAGGGTTGCCCAGGGTCAGATGGCCGTTACCCGTGGGGGACAGGTTATCGATATGATTCTCGATGAGGTAAAAAACAAGCCTATTGAAAAGAGCGGTTTTACCTATTTATCAGCGGAAGGAATTACAAGAAAGGCTATTGATGAATATGGCTATGAATCAGATCCTGAACGCCGGAAACTTACTCTTGAATGCGAGGAGGATTTTCTCATCAAGGCAGACGAGACCAGATATGTTTTTGTCATGTTCAATCTGATTATGAATGCGTTTTACTTTATTAAAAACCACCCCGAAGCGCATATCACCGTCCGGCTGGAAAAAGGCGCTTCATTCAACAAAGTGTTTGTAAAGGATACCGGACCGGGTATTCCGGCGGAAAATCTTGGCAGACTTTTCGATGCTTTTTTTACTTCGGGTAAAAAAGGAGGGACAGGTCTTGGCCTCGCCTACTGCAAAAGAGTAATGAAGGCTTTTGGTGGGGATATTGCCTGTAATTCAGTGCAAGGGGTGTATACGGAATTTACTCTCGAATTTCCTGTTGTAGGGAAACATGAGCTGGCCCGGTTCAGGGAATCAATGGTCAACCGCTACCTTTTGGTATTCAAGGGCAAACGTATACTGCTCGTTGACGATGAAATTCCCGACAGGGAACCTGTAAAACGCTATCTCGATCCGTTTCATGTTCTAATTGATGAAGCGGGCAATGGGAAGGAGGCATTGGAAATGCTGTCTAAAAAGCATTATGACGTCGTCCTGATGAACCTGAGCATGCCGGTCATGAACGGATATGAAGCGACCGAGGCGATACGGTGCGGAAAAGCCGGTTCCGTATCGAAAAGCGTTCCCATTATCGGGCACACGGCTGTTCCTACCTACATAGCCCGGGGGAAAACGGAAAAAGTCGGGATGCAGGGCTTTATTTCAAAGCCGGTCGCGGAACCTGAGCTGATCAATCTTCTTGCTCCGATATTGAAGGGAGAGTACAGTATCGAAAAAAAAGATTTTTCCGGTATCAATGTTATGCTGGTTGATGATTCATCTTTCAACAGGCTTGTCCTCAGGGGCATTCTGGAGAAGCATAACGTTGGTATTATCGAGGCAGTGAGCGGGAAGAAAGCGATTGAAAAGCTGAGACGGGGCAGCTGCGACCTGATACTTATGGATATTCAGATGCCCGAGCTCAATGGTATCGAGACAACCCGCGTTATTCGCAACAACGGGTTTGTCTGCAATAAGGATGTCACTATTATCGGTCTTAGCGGTGAATCCGGTGAGGAGGAAATCGAGCATGCGCTTGCTGCCGGCATGAATGATTATCTCCTGAAACCTGTTGACAGTAATGTATTGATGAGCAAGATCGAGAAATGGGTCAAGTCCTGAGCCTCTCGTGTTATCCGCGCTTTGTGTTTTAAAGGGCACCAATTAGAGGTGCCCTTTTGCATGTCAGATGGTGTGTCTATGCTTTTTTCCCTCACCTCAACGCTAATCCTGGCTCTCATACCGTAAAAAGTGCCCCTTTTCCGTTTCCGGCAGCAAGGGAAAAAGAGTAAAGAGATATCTCTTAAGAGCGTAGTGGTGTTACACTTGGGAAAACTATTTTCACTGGAAAGTGAAAATTATTCAATAAGTTAGTAAAATATAGGTTATAGGCAGCGACAGGAAAGCCCAACTCCGGTAGAGAAATAAGACAGAAATCAATCCTTGTGTAATCCAATAACTCAAGAGGAGTAAGATATGTTACAGCATCAAGTTGATGGATCATCTGTTTCGTATATACAAAGTTCGCCTTCAGTTTTGCCTTTGGAGACTGATTCTCATTCTGAAAAAAGAGAAAGATTGAGTAGGCAAAATGTGATCAGGAAGTATGTTCCTGTTTCCGAACGAAAACCTTACACCCTGATTTTCGAGGATGAGGATTTTTCCGAAGATGGAACCGGAACTCAGAAAATCGAAGTTTCTTCATACGAGGAAATTCTCTTTTATATCGGAATTCTTGGTGACTCCGTTGAAGTCTATCTGTCACAAAAATTTAAGGATAACAACTTATCAACGTACGAAAAGATTAAAGCGCTTACTTATATACAGGCCAAAGAATATGTTCGGAGCCACAAGGTTGATAAAGATGTTGCCAAATTAATGAACAAAATCCCGCTGGATATAAAATCTCTGATGCATAGTCCTCTTGCAATCAAAGAAGATGATTCTGTACCGAAAGCTTTAAGAAAGCATTATGTTCATAAAAAAAAGGATAGAAACGTGATGATATCAGAATATTTCTGTAAAGGAGATTTTCTGTATTTCAATATGTATGATCAGACAGGTGAGATCAATTTTGATCATGATTCCGATCATGTTCAAGGACTCCTTGTTCTTGAAGCTATGCGTCAGGCATCTATTGCCACTACCCACATATCAGGAGAACTTCCTGATGAGGGGACAATAGCATTGCTGAACTATGATTCTGGATTCTATAACTTTCTGGAGCTAACTGCACCGATTATTATCAGAACCCACACTCCTTTTTCCTTTGATCCCGGGGATAAAGATGGAGATGTTCTTGTGATTTGCCAGGTTTTTCAGTGGGGGAAGTTGGCTGCCGGTGGCTTGTTGAGGGGAAAAGCGTTTCCTGATAAGTCCAGATACGTCAATTACAGGATGAGAACAGAAAAACTGCAAAGCCGTATCAAAAAGCAATATGATTCGAAAATGTCTGCAATACAAACGACTATGGGGTCAGTCTCATGCATAGAGTCGCTGTGATCGGCGGGGGGATTTCCGGTATTGCTTCAGCCTACTATTTCAATCAGCATCATATAGATGTTGATCTTTATGATGCCGCAGAATCAATAGGTGGCAGGATTGGTGGCGGCTTTCTTGGCGATCGTCTCATAGATTTCGGTGGGAAAAATATCGGGAAAAGATATAAACGAATAACAAAACTAAAAGCGAGGAGCTGGCTTAAAAAAGAATCATGCTTGCGTTGCCTGCAAGAGAGGCTGTTCCTCTTTTTCAATATTCCCTGCCTGAGCTATCGAAACTGCTTGAAAAGGTAATGTATTATCCTGTAGCAGTAGCTGTTGTAAAGTATCGGAACGATATCTTTCAGAGCGATCTGCGTGCAATGATCTTTGATAATTCTTCATTTTTAAGCAATGCGGGTGCCTATGGTATCAATGATCTGGACCTTGTTCGTTATACATTCAGTGGTGTTGCAGCGAGAAAACTCATATCTTCTGAAACAAATTCGGAGAATCTTATATCGATTGCTGAAAAGATTATCGAGGAATATTTTAATGTAAAAGGAAATAAGAGAGAGGACTATGTTTACAGATATCTTGATCCGGGACTATGTGCATATTCATCATATCATTACAAGCTCTTACAAAAAATAGAACAAGTTCTCGGTCCATTTCGTAACATTGGTCTTACAGGTGATTACTGGAGAGGCGCTTCGATAGAAGCTTGTTTCAGGTCCGCAGAGGAAGCTGTTCAAAAGCTCATATATATGAATGACATCGCTCCCGAGCATGAGAGTTGTTAACTACATCAAGTCCTCATTTGCTGAGGGAACTCAGATTTCGCGTTTCAATGTTTTAACGGCTGTTTTTCTGGGTGCCCCCGCCCATTTTTTTTTCTATTTCCTTTTCAAATACACATTTCATCTGCCATACGAGAGTTTTGTTCTGCGTATGATGGCGGCAATATTTTGTCTTTTTGTGTTGGTAAAGCTTAAAAATCCAGGTTTCTTCGGGGAGTATTTTCCTGTCTATTGGCACTTCATGCTGATTTTTGTTTTGCCGTTTATATTTACTGTTTATTTGTTGAAAAATGATTTTCATGAACTCTGGCTGTACTGGGAAATCTTCATGATCTTCATACTGATTGCGTATGTTCCGAACTGGTTAACATTTCTTTTTGATCTTCTGGTTGGGGTTTTTGCCGCGATCCTCTTTTTTGTTGTTACCTCCCCCGGTGTTCAGCTTAATCCTGATTTCAATATTCCTCTGTACTCAATCGTAATCTTT
>JAKSDB010000113.1 GCA_022360415.1 Chlorobiales bacterium | reverse complement strand
AGCAAGATCGAGAAATGGGTTAAAACATGATAGCCCGCTGTTTTCCTGCTGCATAGCCAATCTCTTCCTCACAACCAATTCTGCTCATTTTTCAATTCGACAGTGATATTTCTACACATGCGCTGCATGTCGGCCGGCGAGCTCTGGCACTAGTGTCCCGTCTGGTTAGTTTTATGTGTCGTATCGAAGCGCACAATAATGAATTGGTAAAGCCATTTAGCTAAAAAACACTAAAAATAACACAAGGTATTAACCATTCAGTACACTAGCCCGTATTTCATGACTGAAAAAAAGGGATTGCCAATAGACTTGTGATAGTCAAAGTGGAGCTGCAAGTTTGATGAATTAACGTTGATTTTGCAGTTTCGATCGCTTTAAGGAGCGAAAAAATGCTATGATTGTAATAAATAACGAAACAGCGTTATCTTATTATACAAGCATACTTTTTTGTTTCTTTAGCGAAAATTAATAATAATTGCTAATGATTCTGTCAGATACAGTTCGGCTTCAAAACAAATCTAACAGGAGGGAATGATGTTTACGCAAAGTGTCTCACCGCAGATGCAAAGTTTGATACGCGAACCTTTATATATCGACGTTGCGGAGCGAGTTCCGTTTGTGAGGGGCGACTTGAAAAAGAAGGTGAAGACCGGATTGATCGCTCATGAACCGGGCAGAAAAAACTATACTCTTGTTTTTGATGACGACAAATTGCCTGAAAATCATAGGGCAAAAAATGTTATAAAAATAAGCTCGATTAATGAGGTGATCCTGTTTATTGGGCTCTTGGGTACGTCATGCGAGATGTATTTTTCTCCAGAATATATAACAGTGCCTGATGAACGTATGCAGAAGCTTGAGGGTATCGATGTATCTCTTGCTTACAATTACCTCAGTGAAGCTGATGAGGAAGTTGTATCGGCTCTGCTTCGCAAACTTCCTCTCGATATTGCCGGTCTGTTGAAAAGCCCCCTTGCGGTCAAAGATGAGGACGTTTTCCCGGGTGTTATCGACCCGGATTTTATACACAAAAAAACCCCGGCCAATGCGCTTCTTTCTGAACCGTATCTTGCAGGAAGGCTTGTGTATTATAATATGCTCAGGTATACCGAAGAGCTCAGGTTCGATCACGAATCCGACCATGTCCAGGGTATGTTGCTTCTCGAGGCAATGAGGCAATCCGGGCTTGCGACAACACACCTGATGGGTAAATTGCCAAAGACAGGTGCTATGACTCTTACGTCATACTGCACAAACTTTTATAACTATATTGAGCACGATGCCCCTGTAATACTTCGTGCGTATACCTCTTATTCGGTTCCTGAGCAAATAACCGATCAAGACGGATTCGTCATTTGCCAGGCTTTTCAGTGGGGGAAACTGTGCGCGGAAGCAACGTTGGGGGCCGTTGCTTTTCTCGATAAAGATCGTTACAAGAGGCACCGTTCAGTAAGCCAGAAACTTTCGGCAAGGAATAAGCGGCAATTTGCTTCCAAGGTAGAAGCGATAAGCTAAGCTAATAATCAATGCTCCATGATTAAAACAGCGATTATAGGTGGTGGAATGTCGGGTATTGCTGCCGCATTTTATCTCCAGAAATATGGTGTCGAAGTTGATCTGTATGAATCCGATGAAAGCATCGGAGGCAGGATTGGGAGTGAACGTCTGGACGGACGATGGCTGGATTTCGGCGGAAAGAATATCGGGCACAGGTACAGGAGGTTTCGGGAGTTTGTAACGGAGCTCGGGGGACTTGACTTCGAGTATTTCGGATTCAATACTTCCCAGGTTATTAACGGGAAGGTTGTAACACTCAGCAAGGAAAGGGACCGCCTGTTCAATATCCTTCGTGTACTTTCTCTTGCCGGCTTCGGGGGGACGATGAGGCTTTTTCCTCTTATACAAGCTGTGCAGAAAGATCATCAACAAGGGTTTTTAAATACACCCTACTTCAATGCAATTGCGGAGCAGTTCGACAGCAAGCCTCTTTCTTCCTTTTTCCCGAGTGGCTGTGTCGAGCATCTCATTCGTCCGGTAACCGTCCGAATGAATGGTGCCGAACCTGAAGAGTGTTATCCCGGAAATTTCGGATCGAATATTGCCCTTGTGCTTGACAGTTATGAACAGTTGAAACAGGGGATGTGGGGTATGCTTGAGCGGATCAAATCCTGCTCACAGTCTGTAAAGCTGCTTACAGGAAATCATGTTCAGGCTGTTGAGCAGAGCAAGAATACCATAGTGCTTCATTATGTCGATGGAAAAAAAAACGCAGCAGCGGCATATAACAGGGTTATTATTGCTCTTCCGGCAATACAGGCTGCGGCGTTGTTTGGAGATACTCTGCCGGGGCTTTCCGCTATCCTCGGTCAGGTCCGGTATTATCCCGTGGCTGTTGCAATTGTAAAGTATGATGAGAATGTGTTTCCTGATATGCAGCGGGCAATGGTGTTTGACCAATCTACCCCTTTAAGCAATGCAGGCGCTTACGGAATTCATGACCTCGATATTGTAAGGTATACCTTCAGCGGAAAAGCAGCCAGATCTTTGATAGCCCATGAATCGGTTCCTGATCAGGTTGTTTCTCTCGGAGAAAAAATCATCGAGCCGTATTTCAATATCCAGCAGAACAACCGTCAGGATTTCATTTATAAATATATTTCTCCAGGTTTGTGTGCATACTCACCCTATCACTATCGAGTGCTTAAAAAGCTCGATGAATATGTCAGGTCTTTCAAGGGCTTATTTTTTACTGGTGATTACCGTAGGGGGGCATCACTTGAAGCCTGCTTTCGGGCATCAGCCGAGATGGTAGATATTGCAATGAATAGACGGAAAGAATGAAGGTCATAGCATATATAAGAAAATGTTTCTGGGAAGGAACCCAGATATCAAGATTCAATATTCTCAGTGCAGCACTTCTTGGTGCCCCGGCACACATGTTTTTCTATTTTTTATTTAAATACATTTTTCATCTCCCTTATGAGAGTCTGGCATTGCGATTAACGGCTTCTTTCCTTTCATTTCTTGCTTTCATTTTCGGAAGCAGCAAGACAAAATTCGCACAGAAATTTTTTCCGATCTACTGGCACTTTTCTATCATTTTTGTGCTACCATTTATCTTTACTGTCTACCTGCTGAAAAACGATTTTCATGAGCTCTGGCTGTACTGGGAAATCTTCATGATCTTCATACTGATGGCGTATGTTCCGAACTGGTTAACATTTCTTTTTGATCTTCTGGTTGGGGTTTTTGCCGCGATCCTCTTTTTTGTTGTTACCTCCCCCGGTGTTCAGCTTAATCCTGATTTCAATATTCCTCTGTACTCAATCGTAATCTTT
>JAKSDB010000371.1 GCA_022360415.1 Chlorobiales bacterium | reverse complement strand
GCCGTAATCAACCCTATCAACCCAAGCCCGACAACAACTACAGTCTCGCCGAATGTGGGACCCAGCAACCTGATACCCTGCAAGGCAATGGAGCCGATCACGGTAAAAGCCGCCTCTTCATCAGAAACCCCTTGTGGCACCTTGACAGCAAGATT
Organism: Chlorobiales bacterium; assembly: GCA_022360415.1. Taxonomy (GTDB): domain Bacteria; phylum Bacteroidota; class Chlorobiia; order Chlorobiales; family Chlorobiaceae; genus Prosthecochloris. The sequence goes on along the minus strand of JAKSDB010000371.1, from coordinate 18,070 downwards.
CACCGGAACCACCACAAACTCGGCATGGGGTCCGTTTGACGCAACCCGATCTCCAATCCGAAACTCGGTAACACCCTTCCCGACAGCAACAACCTGACCGGCATTGCAATACCCAAGCGGCAAGGGTTGGCCCAACTTGTTCATAACAGATTCATACGTAGGCTTGACTCCATCTGTCCTCACCTTGTCAAGAACCTGTTTCACCTTATCCGGTTGCTGGCGCGCCTTGTCGATGAAATTAGCTTTCCCGAAATCCACCAGCATCCGCTCCGTGCCAAGAGAAACCAGCGAACGAGAAGTCCTGACAAGAATATGGCCGGACTTCACTTGAGGAACAGGCACCTCCTCAAGAATGGTCAGACCGTCTTTGATATCCTGGATGATTTGTTTCACTTTTCCCCTAATCCTTCAGTTCATGTCGATAAACTTTCGGCACCAAATTTCAGTACAGAGAATGGACAATAGGATATATGAAGCATCGATTCTACCGCTGTCATTATTCTCCATAAGTTTCTGGACAGCACCCGCATCGAAAATACTACGCTTGTTGAGACTTTCCGCGGAGAGCATATCTCGAAGCAAGGGACGCAGTTCCTTTCTCATCCAGCGACGCAAAGGGGCTCCAAATCCCGTTTTTGGTCGGTAAATCACATCTCGGGGAAGATACGGCTCCATCGCCTTCTTGAGTACCCATTTCCCTTCACTGCCCCGCTGTTTGAACTGCGGCGGTATGCGAGCGGCAAACTCGACCAGCTCCAAATCCAGGAACGGCACCCGTACCTCCACCCCTGCTGCCATAGACATCTTGTCGGTATAGATCAGGTTATGGTCCGCAAGGAAAAAACGTTGATCCAACAGGAGCATCCGCTCTAACGACGACAGGTTTGTTGGCGCAGACGCCATGAACTCAAGCAAGTGGTCAATAGCACAGGCGTCGTTCAACTGAGCACGTATATCCGATGTATAAAGTGACAGCAGATCCGACTCACACGCCCATAGAAAATAGTTCGCGATTCTCTCATCGACATCCAGAGTTGCTCCATTGAACCATTTGGTTAAACGGCGTGTCCATGTACGACGCTGGTCGAGCTGCTTCGTTGCTTTTTCAAGGCCGAACCGCATGCTTTTCGGCAACCAACTCCACCACCTTTCCAGATTCAACGCGTGATGCCGCCGATAGCCAGTAAAAAGGTCATCGCCACCTGCACCGGAGAGCAATACCTTCATGCCGTTTTCCTGCGCGAGTTGACTGATGTAGAGCACATTGAGCGGTGCCGGGTCAGCCAAAGGCTCATCGAGCTGCCACACCATCCTTTCCAAGCCATCTGCCATCCTGCCTGAATCGATGGTCACGACATTCAACTCTACGCCAAGATGCTCCGCCACCCGCCTTGCATATGGTAGGTCATCGGTTGTACCTTCCTCCTGCCCACCTGCAACCTCAATGGTAAAGCAACGGATATCAGGATTCTGTTCACGAGCAAATGCAACGACGGCACTCGAATCCAACCCCCCGGAAAGAAACGCGCCTACCGGTACATCTGCAACCATTTGACGATGCACCGCCTGCCGAAGGTGCTGAACCGTGCCCTTTAGTGAAGCACTGTCATCATAGTACCTTATGAAGCCCGACAAAATAGGAAGCCGATACCAAGACCAGCGTCGCTCAATGTGCCCCTTCCGCACCACCATGGCTTCGCCCGGCAACAGCTTGCGAACTGATTTGAAAGGGGTACCCTCGCCCGGACACCACAGAAAACTCATATACCTGTGCAAAGCCGACAAGTCTATTTGCCGCTCTTCAGGCACAAGCTGCAGCAAACCTTTGATTTCACTGGCAAAAGCAAATCCTTTCCGAGAAATGCAGTAATACAGAGGCTTTACTCCCAGTCCATCCCGTACAATCAGTAAAGACCGAGTTCTATTGTCCCAAATTGCAAATCCAAAGATACCGTTGAGCCGAGCCATCAGATTTTCTCCCTCTTCCAAATACAGATTGAGCAGTACCTCTGTATCTGAATGCCCTCGAAAACGGTATCCTCGAGCCTCTAACTCAGATCGAAGTTCACGGAAGTTATAAATCTCACCATTGAACACAAGCACCACCCTACCATCTGAGCTAAGCATCGGCTGGTGGCCAAGTGAAGAAACATCAAGAATGGAAAGACGAACATGCCCTAATCCAACTCCAGCCTGCTCATCTGCATACATTCCGGAATCATCTGGCCCACGATGGGCGATTGTTTCCAAGCCAGCACTCAATCCTGCAGCATCAAAACTGCCAGAGTAACCGAGAATGCCGCACATTAGCTCATTGGTTCATTATTACAGTGGTTCTCGGCGACGACTTTTCCAAGAAAACAGAGCGTTTCATCAGCGCAACGCTCCCAGGAGAATTCCTTTGCTCGCTTAAAAGCTGCATGAGCCTTCTGCTCACGTAGTTCAGAAGATTTAATTAATTGGCGTAACGCATCTGCAATATCATATGGATTTTCTGGATCAAAATAGACCCCAGCTTCTCCTAAGATTTCTTGCATTGCACCGCGATCGGAACAGGCAATCGGCAATCCTGCCGCCATCGTCTCTAGCAAAATAATGCCGAATGTTTCACAAGTAGAGGCAAAAACCCCTATGTCTGCCCTCTCATATTGTAGATGGAGTTCATTAAAAGGAATCGCACCATGATAATGAACCCAGCTTCTTTCAGGATCCAGCCGAGCGATGGCTTCATTCAAACGCATCAAAGCCGGCGGATAAGCAGGACCAATCAGATCAAGGGTAAGTGGAAAACTTTCGTTTCGGAGTATTTCCACAGCTTCCACCACATTCCATTGGTGCTTGTATTGGTCGATGATCGATACATACAGAAGGCGACAGGGCCTGACTTCGCTGTAATTACTATTTGGCCATTGTGCACCGGGTTCTCTCATGAAACGTGGGTTGAGACCATGTGGGATTATTTGAGTTAGACCATTCAACTGCCCTGTCACCTTGATAACGCTATTCTTTGCATGCCCCGTGAGAAAAATCACCCCATCAGCACGTCGGAAGCTACTGGATTGTGTCCAGCGCAAAAGTAGCAACCTCAAGGTAGTCAATGACCAGCCATAACGCTGCATTTCCCCCCACTCAAACGGCAACAGGTTCTGGTTCATTGTAACAAAAGGTCGAAATGAACCGGCATAAGTACCTCCAGGAACAAAGAGCACATCACACCCCAAAGCTTTTGCTACTCCTGAAAGCTTGAATCGTTGCCAATAAGCACGTTCCAGCAAGCCTTTATCGAAAATAGGGGGACTGACCTTCTCCAGCCAGGGATAATCCTCCAGTGCGGCAAGCGTCTTCTTGCCGCCCCAGACTATTACTCTGGCTATATTATATTCCTCAGGCTCGACAACCCGCAAAAGCTCGAACAAATGAGTAAACCCGCCCCCACCACGTATGTTTGATGCATCAACACCGATAATCATTTCTACACTTTTTTAATCTATACAAGAGTAAAATAAGGGCTTATATCCACCGGTGTCATGTCAGGCAACATTTGACGGATAAAGACGTTTCAGTTTTATTCTGGCATCGTCAGTAGTAAAGCGCCAGTTAATTGTTCTTGTATCTTTGTTGAAAGTGCTTGCATCGGCCAAGAAGAAAGCATCCATTGGTGCGGTATTACAGAGTACAGTGTATGAAAAAAGCACCTGAACCAGAAAGCTGACGAAATCTCAAAAAGCCTCAAAAAAACGGAAAGCAAAGCATCGAGCCAGAGGAGAGCACGTGTTTGGTTTCCTGACCAATACCATGCATGCGACGGTTATCCACGCGATAGGCATTAGGGCACCTCTATTAATTTATTCCGCGCTTCAATTGCTTCGTTGAGCGGTGCTCGAAATCCTCATGTACTCTATGTACACTCCGGTTTCTCTGGCTCCGTTCGCCTTGCACTTGAAACGCTCATGACGATTAATAGAGATGCCCATTACCAGAGCAGCCGCGAAAATAGGTCCGGCAAACCTGACCTACGAACCTGGATGCATTGCGTCCAGTTGAAAAACACGTGTACAATGCCTTTCTGGTAGGAATAAGTATGTGCTCTTTCGGCCGATTTGAGAGAGCTTTACAGCCCACAAGATGTTAAAGAACAGGGTTTCCAAGATCAGCAATGATCCTGCCGGGATGATCCAGCGTCAGTGATATATCAAAAATCAATTATCCGAAACGCCCCTCATACTTTTCTCGATCTATCCCTTCCTGGAAGTATAGATAAAAAACAATTATATATGCCACCACAAAAACAAAGGACATTCCAATCATTCCACTTATAAACATTGATGCGACAACCAACTTTAACATTGAAGCATTAATCAATTCATTCATTGCAATAGAATTAATCATAACATATACTTTATAAAATATATAAAGAAATAGTATGACCCCAAGCAAACCCATCTCCACCAAAAAATGAAATATCAAGAAATGAGTACCCTGAATAACATTATATTTAAGAACACTAAAATTAAATATTCGAATAAAATACTCGTCCACCACTAGATTAAATGATCCCAATCCATTCCCAAACAAGACATCCAGCAAATTCATTTTAAAAGAAATAATATCATACAAATAAGGTATCCACAACCAATCAGCTGCTGACATAAATAGGTGACCATATGGATTAAATTTACCAGCAATCGCACTTTCGATCAAAGTTAGAGTTCGAGGAGAAATATCATCAGAAAAATCAATCGCAATAGGAATAGCAATAATCAAAAACATGATTAATATCACTTTATTACGATAATTCAAAAAAGAACTCTTTCTGTCACTAAAAACAAAAAGGTAAAACAGCAGCAATGCAATTACAAACACAAAAAAAGTTCTTGATCCAGTCAATATTCCAATAACACCTATTAAAATATAATCATATTTCGTCAATGCATTTCTCCCTTTAAAAAAAGCTCTCAGATAAAACACAGGAATTATTATTGCAGCCATATTTCTTGGCTCACCGAAAAGAGAACTCGCTCTTAATATTGGAAAACCAAATACAGAAGAAATATTATTTGGCGAGTATTCAAATAAGCTCTCATATGAAAATGTTATACCAATTTGATGCAAAAATACTTGAATCAGGCCAAATAAAACCAAGACAAACCATATATAACTCGCTCTCGAAAAAATAATCAACGCATTTTTACCATATATCATTTCTGTAAGTGCAACAACAGGGAAAATGAAAAAATATGTAGTCCATGAAAAATACGTATAAACAGCCCTTTTAACAGTAAAACTGTCTTCACAAGTTATTATAATATAAAACATGGAAAAGGTTATAAACAGCACAAACAATGCGATAAGCTTAAAAACACTATTATTCATCACTACACTAAAGACCTCTCTATACCTCTCTAAACGTATTAACTTAAGCAAAAAAAGAAACACACATAGCACCAAGATCAACCGAAAAGCGGTTAACTCAAATCCTCCCACTTTAATCGTCAGGAATTTAAGGGGCAGCACCAATATTGATAAAAAAATAAGATAATTAATATTATTCTCCTTTTAACTCATGCCTTTCAAAATCCCCGCACAAACATCTATTTATCGTAATAATAAACATAAAGATTGTTTCGAATCACTTTTTTAATCACATTGATTTGTGTCTTTTTATAAGGACCTGTCTTATCAAAAAAAATCACATACTCCGTTTGATCGCGAGGGTTTATTATATAATGATTAAGCATAGCTGTAGTAGGCATACCAGCAAGACACTTTGGATTAATTGATTTTATATATATTTCAATCGGAACATTTTCCGCCACTTTAACATCATCACCAAAATAATCAATAATAATTTGCCGAAGCCTTACCAAATCTTCCCTCGGGTGTGGCTTCAAAACAAAATTTTTATATTTTGATATATGATCATTTGATCTTACATACTTCAAATAATCAACCAGCTCCCTCGTTGTCATTCTTTTATAATTCAAAACTGCTGAAAGAAAAAAAATAACATCTGCTGATTTGTATAAATCAGGAACCCTTCCTTCATAACCATCAATTATTTCAATAAACGCATCACGAATATTTAATATCTTGGCTTTGGAATTTTTATGCAAATACACATGTTCAGGACAGATTGTCGACACAATACCTACTTTTGAATTACCGCCAAGGTTATACTTTGAAACGTCAAGAAAAAAAGACTTTTGAAATTTATTGATAATCGATTTTATTATTTTTGAACATAACTTAGGCATGGCATGCGGGTAATAATTACTTATCCCATCTTCTATAATACCAACTCGATCCCAGGAAACCGAAAAAAGATGACGAACCACCTCAAATCCGAGGTCGGTATCATAACAAGTAAACAAATAATCGACTTTTTCTATCTCGTTCTCTATAATTTCAATAAATTTCCCATAATTCCTCATATAGCCTTTGAAATTATTAAAATCTAAATTTTTAACATCTATAACATTATCAAAATCAACAACATCAAAATCAGAGAAATAGTGCTTTAAACACGATTCTCCAAACCACAAAATAACATAGTCATCAATAATACTCATACTCTTCACAATAGATAAAGAATACAAATAGTGCAGAGGACTACTAATAACAAAAACACTCTTACGCTTCACCTAAACAAAACCCTATTGATAGGTTAATATCATCAAACCAATTTTTTTCACGCTTCCCCCAAATAATAATGGGTTGCATTTTTCTATTTCTTGTAATGTCTATAAGCAAAAAAATATGACACACAACACTCAGTTGAGTATGTCCAAATGTGGAAAGAGTGTGCAACTGCATCAGCAAAATAACAGAATAATATAAATCCGGTGACATGTTTACGCTCAACAACAGATAAGATGTTTTGCGTTATATGATTTTACATATAAAAAACAATGGTGAAATAGTGCTTGTTTTATCGAGAGTCAAGGTTATTGAAAATTTTTCCTGCCTTCACAAATGGTACAGTAAGTATCCTAAGGCGAACCCATACCAAGTATACTGAGATAATGTTTTGAAGTGAAAGGCAAATCGTTGTAACAATCGCCGCACCGACTGCACCATAAAAAGAGATGAGTACAACATTTAAAAAAACACTCATTGCCGCAATAAAGGCAGCAATATTTCTCATCAAGCTTTCGTTTCCTGTCATCATCAAAAGGTAACCAACGGATCCTGATGCAACATTTACGAACTGCCCAATAGCAAGTATTGAAAGCAAGATTGCTCCACTCTCAAAATCGCTCCCGAAAATTTGCATAACCCCCTTTGGATAAAAAAGAAAAAGTAACAGAAGAGGGCTTGCCATAAACGTCGTTAACTTTGTAGTGTTTCTTGCCGTCAAGCCAAGAGCTTTTATTTCTCCATTCTTATAAAGAGCAGCAAACTTTGGTGCGGAAATGCTGTTTACGGACATTAAAACAAGACTTGTAATCATAACTGTGCGGGAAGCTATGCTGAATGTACCTACATCCCCCTCCGTCCCCCAGATGCCAAGTACTAAAATTGCTGTCCAATTGGTTATCATGCTTAATAATTTAGCCCCCCAAAGCGGTCTGCTGCTTTCCAGCAACTCACGTATTTCAAAATGGCCAGCGATATTCCGTAATTGGGGCACCGCTGACCACCAGAACATGGCCCCAACAATCATCGTAAGTAATACTGCAACAGTATAAGCCCACACTGCACCCTGTACGCTGTATGTGCTGCCAAGAAAATATAGACCAACCAAGGATAGAGCTGGAACTCCAACGCCATAAACCAAAAGTGAATCCCTTATTCGCTTGAGCCCCTTGATCATCTCCGCATGCAGAATTAAAATCGACATAGGCACAACAGCAAGCGCCATCCAGCGCATTGGACTTATAAGCTCTGGCTTGTGAAATACCATATCCGCAAACAGAGGAGCAGAAAAAAACATAATGATTGCAGACGCTAAAGATGCAAGGATTGCCAACCTCATACCTTGCCAATACACGCCCTTTACCGCAACCCAATCCCCCACAGCTGCATTTTCAGCAGTAAAACGTAACAAAGTATTGTCAAGTCCCATTCGCCCAACAACTGTAGCAATCGTGGCAACAGTCAGTGCCAGGAAATATAAGCCTGCTCCTTCGGCGCCAAGGGTTCTCGCAAGAAGGAGGTTGAAACAGAAAGTTAGACCCGTCCCAAGCACTTTCAACATAAGAGCAACAGCTGCACCGTTCAGTACTTCAAGCAAGTGAACGTCAAGCCTTTGCCTTATAAAAGGAAACTTAACCAATATGAACTCAATGGCTTTTTCCATATACTCACTATAGGATATTCCTATTCATCTTGAATGATATATCTTTAGAAAAAAATTTAGCCCTCACAAAAAGCCGAGAAAAGCGTATTTTATAGCATATTTTAAGGGCACCTCGAATAATTGAGTTCTGATATATCACTGACGCTGGATTATCCTGGAAGGCTCTTTGCTGATCTTGGGAACCCTGTTCTTTAATACCTTGTGGAGTATGGATGGCCGGGGCAGAGCTTTGGACAATGTCTTTGTCGAGCTGCTTTGACATGAAGACCTCTATCTGAGAAAGCCTACTTTGCGTTTTACAACACAGAGCATATGCATCAGGCACTTGGTTATCAGACTCCTGACACTGTCTATGCTACTGCTATAGTGGTGGCGGGGCAAGAATTGTGAGTAAATTTGTTGCAATGGAGCAGCGCTATTCCGCTGCATGAACCAAGTAAGTTACTAACTTAAATTCGGCCTCTGAATGTCCTCGGAAACGGGTCCACTTGACTCCCTCGGCTTTTTTGATGAACATTTTTTCCTTGAAAAGTTTACCAAACTCGAGAATCCTCTATGTCAAGCTGGAACAGCACACTGAGTGGTACATCTTTGTTCCGATTTTTGACGTTACGCTCAAGGGCACCTCTATAAACCCAAGAACAGCAGTAGGCCGCCGTTTTACCGGATCATGGTGTTCAAGGCTCTTATTTTGCAGAACCTCTATAATCTTTCAGATGACCAGATTTATAATATCAGATCACTGACTGTCGTAGCCTCATGGACTTCCCGGGGCTGAAGATACTTAAAGATTACGCGCAAATTCTAGTACCGAGGAGCCAGTAAACTCTTTACCAGTTACATATCCCTCCCAAAACTCTTCACCCAAGCATTTTTCAATGACTTTCTTTATGCTTCCCCGAATCGCAACAGGAATATCATCAATTGGCGTTTTAAGACGATGCGGTTCTATTTTCTTTATTGGATTAAACCCCCCATAGCCAAGCAGATATTCACCGCATGTACGACAACACAATACTTTTTCAGGCTTTGTTTTTTTTATACTATTTAATCGAAAAAATGTACCATTTATAGTATCTGTCAAACTGCACTTGTATTCTCCGCCGCAATAACAACGCACTCGCATTTCACTTAGCGGGAAATCTATTCTATGTTCTAATAGTTCTATTTCAAGGTATTCATTAAGCTTTAACAAATGCTCATCGGCTTTTGTAAAGAAGTCGACTAATGATAGCCAATATGTATCCAAGTAAGAACATCGCTTCAGAAACAACTTATAGCCATTGACAAACTTTTCCAGCCTTCTTGGATTGGAAAGGTCCCAAGCAGGTCTTGAGTAAGTTTCCGCAAACTTTTGCATAGATGATGCGACAGAAACAGGATCACGAAGAATAACTATGTTTTTGTCGCCATTACCATGCCACTTATCGACAATGCGCATTAAGGTAGAACGCGGCTTCATTTCATCAAACAAGAAATACTTAACCTCTCGTTTACCCTTTTGAAATCCCCCATTGGCATAAATACAACGTAATGTTGCCTCCTCCCAAGAAGCAATACTACGAAACTTTCCACCACCACAATTCAACGACCAAATTGCTGGAGAGTTATGCATGTAAGCAGCAAACAAATTTGATCCTGACCTAGGCAACCCAAAAACATAAAGTACTCTAGGCAGCGTACCGTGGCGATTAGAAACCATTAATCTCCTCCTTTAACACCCTGAACTCTTTACGAAAAAAGCTTATAATCTAACGGGGCTTGACACTTAACAAACCCTTGCGACGCATATTATCCTATCGCTAAGCTCACGTTTATCGATTACCATCTGGAGATCATTCATAGCCTCAACTAATGCCCTGTAAAGCCGCGAACTCGATATCCGGCTGTTATTAAGTATCTGGTTAACCATCAACTCGTACACATCAAGACCATGATACCAATGGGCCACTATCTCGAATCCGGCCAGTTCCAATGCCCGAGTCAGGGACGACTCGGTAAACAGCATAATGTGCTCGATGGGGCTCATGTGCCGAAAGACATTTTCCGGTGAGGTTTCTTGGATCATCGTCGTCAGCGAATAGGCATTGGGGACTTGGATCATCACCCCCCCCCCAGCCCGCAGGGCGCTACGAACGCGGCGCAACATTGCCATAGGATCAACGATGTGCTCCAGCAGTCCTATCATCGACACCACCGATAGTTCGCCAATGATGCCGGGATTCGAGTCGAGATACTCATCCAAAGTCTGACGTTGCAATTCAACTCCAAACACCTCAAGCGCAAACTCAACCGATGTAGCACTCAGCTCCAACCCGACCGCCTGCCAGCCACGCTCCTTGGCTACGCTCACTATGTCACCGATCCCGGAGCCTATATCGAGCCACACACCGCGTGTATTGCTTAGATAGCGTTCGGCAAACTCTACCTTCGGGCGTGCCACATTCTCTCGCCGATACTGGCAAGTTTCCTTGTTGGCGTAGGTCACTTTGGCCCAATAAGCGTTGTCTTCGTAAAAACGCCGGATCGCGTCATCGGTGTAACGCCGGGTGGTATACACATGCCCGCAGTCACTACAGGTTACATAGTTAAACCCGTGGATATCAACCAGGTGCTCCCGGGCGTTGTTGTCGCAGATGTAGCAAGATTCTTGTTCGATCGCCGTTTCCTTCTCAGATAGGTAGTGAACGATTCTTTCAATTTTCTCCAGATGGCCACGAATATCCGAGAGGACCGGCTGTTTAAGTTTGGCGATGTCAATGGGTTTGCCATGGATTCGATCGGTCATGCTTGCCTCCTGTGTCATTCTTGGTATGAACTGAAAAAATCACGCAGCCTGCGAGCCATATGGCCATAGGCGATCTCCTGCGCTTCGCTTGTCATCCCGCCGATGTGAGGCGTAACAATTACTTGATCCGATTCTTGTGCATACTTGAGCAATGGGCTGTTGAGACGGTTGCGCACCTCATCTGCAAGCACGTCGGTCGCCACCCTTGCCTCGGGATTTGCCTTGAGGTATTCCACCAAGTCCAACTCGTTGACGATGTCGCCGCGTGCGGTGTTGACTAACAACGCGTCCCTCTTCATGTAAGCAAAACATTGCTTGTCGACCATGCCGCGAGTCTCCTCAGTCACATGCACGTGCACTGCAACCACGTCAGATTCACGCAGTAAAGCGGGCAATCCGCCGACCTGTTCCATTCCTTCGGCCTCGACCGCCTTATAGGGATCGTAGACTATTACCCGAGAGCCAAATGCGCGACAATAGTCAGCGAACATGCTACCCAGCCGACCATAACCGATCACACCGATGGTTAGGCAATTCATCTGACGGCCGATGAACCGGGTATAGTCCCATTCCCCGGCAAGGGCAGAGCGGTGGGCGAGGGCCAGGTGACGTAGTCCTGCCATCATTAAAGCAAAAGCCAGCTCAGCAGTAGAGCTGATACGGTTGATCACCTGCCGCTCCTCGGTCAATGACAAGATAGGAAGTTTGTGCTCGGCGGCGCAGGCCTTGTCGATGTGGTTTGTCCCGGTCGAAGCGGTGCAGATCACTTTAAGCCTGCGAGCAGCTTCAATCACCTCGCTTCCTATGAAGACCTTCGACTTGTTGGGGTTGGTAAATATGGCATCGTAATCGCCGATAGCCGCAACCACCTCGCCTGGGGTCGGATCGTCCATGTAGCAAACCGTCCCTGTGGATTCAAGAATGTCCGAGACGCCGTTGATATGTTTGACCGGGGTAATAACCAAGATATTGTATCTCATGGGACAGCTCATTCTTCCACCGGCTTGATATAATTGCGGGGCGTCTTGGTAAGTAACGCTTCCGCAATGAAAAAATCGACTTCGGTGTCGACATTAACTGCCCGTTCCGGCGGCAGGATATAGGGGCGGCTGTTTTCCGAGCCATATCGACGGCCCTCAACCATCAAGTGGTCACGGCGCAAAGCATAGATCGAGCCACTACGGATATAAGCCGGTGGCTTAAGATCTTGGCGGCGAGTTTCCGGGATCTCGGGAAGACAGAAATCCACGATCCGGTCGTTAACGATCTTCTTGATCCGGATCGGGTGATGATCTTCCAGGCGGTGAACGGCGATGACGGAGTCGGCTTCGGTGGTAACAAGTTTCTCTGTGGCAGCATCAATGTCTTCCACCGTCTTCATCGGATTGGTGCACATCAACTCGACAACAAAATCGTACTTGCTCCCCTCTTCCCGCTCGACCCAATTCACTGCATGCTTCATTGCTGAGACAGAACTGGCAGTGTCAGTACTCAACTCGGCCGGTCGCAGGAATGGCACCTCCGCCCCGTACTTGAGCGCCACCTGGCGGATTTCCTCGTCGTCGGTAGAGACGATATAGCGGGTCAACCACTGGCTGCGCAAGGCTTCTCCTATGGTATAGGCAATCAGTGGGATGCCCAGGATCGGCCTGATATTCTTCCTCGGGACCGACTTGGATCCACCACGGGCCAAGGTCAGCCCCATGATCCGGTAATCATGTTTCATCGTTCGTTCCCCCAATGCCCACCCTATGCTCCAGGAGCGTCTCGAGCACTGTTTCCGCTCCCAACTCACGAAGGTTCAAGGTATAGCGCAAATCGTCCACCGGCAGGATGCCGACCTTGCCGCCGACCATCTTCCCCGAGCGAATTACCGAGGTCGAGATCACGCAACCGAGACCGTAGAGAGCGCGCATTAGCGGCTCGCGCTCCGCACGGGATTTCATCGACGGATCGATCTGCGTGAACTGCTCACTGATGCAACGTTGCCAGTAATGGCCATAGTCGACAAAAGCGGGGAACACTGTATCGCAACCTTTGTACTGGGCATCCAGGATTAGGTCGTCGAAGAGTCCGTCGGGCCGGAACGGATAGTGACGGTTTACGTAGAGGATGGCATCCGGATAATCATGCCGCTCTTCGATTGCCCACAAGGCCTCTCGGAGCAGTTCCTCGACGCTTACTTGCTCCGCATCCAGCAATTTCGCTCGATTGATCCAGTGTACCCCGAAGCGTAGGGCAAGCTCCTCGTCCGACGAAACCAGGTAGACGTTGTTCACGTATCTGGAAGCCCTCAGGCGTTCCACTGCATCGGCCAGAATTTGGTATTCCAGCGAGGTCTCGCTCACCGAGCCCTGCACGGGGAGCACAGCGATGATGTTCGCGTACTCAGGTCGAAGGGATTCCGGCAACTCGTTGACGACTCCCTCGTCCACTTGCTCGATGATCGACACCACTCCCTTGGCCCGCTCCGGCGCATTGTTCTGATGCAGGCCATGGTGATGGAAAACAGCCGCCTCGGGGTCATAAACGAGGTGGTAACCTGCCTCAGTGACCACCTTCCCCCACACCCGGTCTTCGATGTTGGTCACAGACTCGTCGAAAGGGAAGCGTTCCCACACGTCGCGCCGCAACATGCTGTTGGCGTTGTGGAAAAAATAATCCTTCACCTGGACCCGCCGGTCCCGGCCGAAAACGATCAACAGGTCGCGCTTGTCGATCGCCTCGGTAAAGCTAACCGGCAACTGACGCCCGTAGACCCCCGCCACCTTTGCGTCTCCGTCGAAATTGCGACGCAGATTAGAGAGCCAACGGGTGTCCTCGGGAATGCAATGGGCCGAGAGACAGACGATGAAGCGCCCGCTGGAGGCACGGATACCGTCGTTGAGGGCTTTCCCTGGCCGGAACTCATCGATCGTCACCACTGCCGCGAGGGAGTAGCGCTTGGCCACCTCCACTGTGTAGTCGGTGCTTTCATTGTCTACCAGAATCACCTCGAAGTCCTGGTAGTCCTGCTTGTAAAGCATCCGCAGGCAGTGGACGATCCAGCGCTCCTCGTTTTTGGTGCGAATGATGATGGAAGTATCGAGCATCGCAGGAATTATTCAAACATGTCGAAGCTGAGCAGTTCGTCCGCTGCGATGTCGCGCACGGCACGCTTGCAGAGGATCTTGTCTGCGTCCTTAGCCGGGATCCCAGTACCGGGATTGCGGTAGGTCACCATCTTCTCATTGAGCACAGTACCCGAAGGAATAGGCTCCGCAGATACCATAGAAACATGATACTTACGGCGGGTGATCCATTCGGTCTCGCTGACCTGCTTTTTCCCGCTGCCGCGGATCTTCTCGATATTACGGATGTCCCGCACCATTGCGATCAACTCGTCAGGTTCTAGCGAGATCTTGTGGTCAAAACCAGGCATCTGTTTGTTCAGGGTGTAGTGGCGCTCGATCACCACTGCCCCCATGGCCACTGCAACTATGGACGGCAAGTAACCCAGCTCATGACCAGAATATCCCACCAGGAGGCCGAATTGTTGCCTGAGTACATCAATCATGGCCAAGTTCGACGCCTCCAAAGGAGTAGGGTAAGCCGATACACAATGCAGCAGGACCAATGGTACGTCGTGACGCCGGAAGATCTTCACCGCCGTCTCCACCTCTTTCAGTTCCGCCATGCCGGTGGAGAGGATTACCGGCCTGCCAACCTTGGCAAGATATTCCAGTAGTTCCAGGTTGGTTATGCTGTGGCTGGCCAGCTTGTAAATCCCAATCCCCAGATTTTCAAGAAAATCCACCGCATCAGCATCAAACGCGGTCACGATGAAATCCATGCCTTTTTTTTCTGTATATGCCTTCAATTCATGATACTGCTCGAGATCAAATTCGAGATGCTCACGAATTTCACGGTAAGTCTTGCCGAACTCAGGGAAGCGATCGTCGTCAGCGTCCAGTATTTTACTTACTGCTAACTTGTCAACAGTACGCTTTTGAAATTTAACTGCATCAGCACCAGCAATACCTGCCAAATCAATAAGAGATTTGGCGATCTCCATAGATCCATTGTGATTTAACCCCGCCTCAGCTATCACATAGCACCTACGAGTATCAATTATTGACTCAAGAAAGTCATTTCGCATTAGACAACCTCCGTATTGAACTTGTAACAAAAAAACGGACGCCCTAAGGTGCTATACTGATTGATTGCTGATACTGTTGCCGGGGTGATATACCCCAGTGTCGAATGCAACCTTTTCCGATTGTAAAACACCTCGATGCAGTCAAAAAGACCCTGTCGAAGCTCGTGCTGATTACGTCACCTTGAACTTCCTTGCTGTCGGGATCGGCTGCATCGATACCCTTTGTACCGCAGTACCTCGGTAATCCGGGGACTGCCATACGTTTCATGATGCTCCTGAATGAACCGGTATTTCACTGATGGTTCCTGGAGAACACAGCCAATGCCTTTTTTAGGATATCACGTTCTTCCTTGACTGCCTGGAGCTCTCGTTCAAGCTTACGAAACCTCTCGGCTTCTGGATCCTTGAGATGGCCGTTTCCCGAAAACGGTGAATCCTGCTTTGCCTGATACTCCGATTTCCACCGATACAAGAGTTCGGCTCGAATACCAAGGTCTCCGGCTATTTCTACAACGGTCTTGTTGCTTCTTAAAACCAGTTCGACAGCATCTGTTCTGAACTGCTTGCTGTATCTTCGACGGGTCTGCTTTTCTTTCATAACTACTTTATACCTCCTTTTCACTCATGTTGGGGTTGTTGAAAAAATAAATCCTTATAAGGTATTACAAATGAATGATATACGCCGATTTTTCGGCATTGCCGACTTAAAGGGCATCTCTATTACTCTCTACACTTTCTCACAGATTCTGAACATCAGTGTATTCGAGAAAGCCGATATTTTACAATTAGTTATGAATTAATCCGGGATAACAAGAGAGTAAATCGGGCTGACAGGACATGCAAGATTATAGATTTGATCCACCTCGACATAAAGTGGAAATGTTAAATGAGAACCCGGAAAACCGGCACCGCCTGTTACGAGGATACTTTTCTTCATAGAAAACTTTTCAGTCAGTGCGCAGCCATTAGAACAATCAGGGGGATGTAGTTATCGCAGAACCTCCCTCAATTCAATATTAAACACCCGCTGCTGGCGAAGGCGAATGAGAAGGCGGTAGATCACCCTTAGCTTGTATGACGCGGCGAAGTAGACCGTAAAGCAGAACAGATAGATCGCGAAGAAGAGATAATCCGGGAAGTTCATGAGGGTGCCGATAACGGCAATGGATGATGAGATTACTGTCGCTGCTATAATAACTACAACAACTTTGCGATGATTGAAACCCATAGCCTTGATAACATGATGCAGATGGGTTTTGTCGGGATGGAAAGGGCTCTGACCTTTGAGTACTCTTTTTACCATAACGGTAATCGTATCGGTAATGGGAAGAGCAAGCACCAGAAGTGCTGCTGCCGGCGAGACAATGCTTTCAGCCTTCTGGGTAACTTCGATAGCGAAGAAAGCCAGCACGAAACCGAGGCTCATGCTCCCGGCATCGCCCATAAAGAGCTTCGAGGGGTGCCAGTTAAAGCGAAGGAATGCGGCAAGAGCTCCGAGAAAGGCAATACTGATATAGGTGATCTCCGGCTGGCTGTTAATCCATGCAAGCATTCCGAAAGCACTGAAGGTAACCAGAGAGGTTCCTCCCGCAAGACCGTCAAGACCGTCGGTCATGTTGACCGCGTTGATAACCCCGAGAACACAGAAAAGCGTTATCGGCACTGCGAGATACCCGGTTTCAATGGCTCCGAGACCCATAAGGTTACCGAACGAATGCAGCACGGAGCCACAGAAATACATGACGGTTATGGTTGCGCAGCTCTGAACAAGAAATCTGATCCTGAAACTAATATTGTGACGATCATCTATCACCCCTGTTATGCCGATCATAATCATTGCTGCAATGAGTCCGATATTCCTTGAGCCCGGCATAATGAAAATCATGGAAGCCAGAACACCGGTAATGATTCCGATGCCTCCGACAAGGGGTTTGGCGACTGTATGAATCTTGCGCTCGCCGTCAGGATGGTCGATAAAACCAAGCTTTGCCGCACGTGAAGCAAGAAACATGATTATCACGTAGGAAACCGCAAGAGCGACAAGGTACACCGCTGTGTAGAGTGTCATTGGAACAGGAAGAGCCGCCTTGTCAACATTTGCTGCTGTATGCAGCGCGTCGAAGGAGAGAAGCGCAAACAATGGCACTAATGCCAGAAAGTAGGAGAACATTTTTTCTCCGATTAATGGTTATGTAATGGGGGAGGAGATCGATCTGTCGCGCAAAATCAACATTTTCGACTTGTTGCCCCCGAATTGAAGAGGAGAGTCCACGAATAAACACGAATTTTCACGAATTGAATGCATCCGTAGATTTTTCGCGGGCGGTCTTTTTACTCGTTCCCTTCTTCCTCTTCTCTCTCCCTTGAGACCAGTCCTTATCTGACTAAGCTATCTATCAGCATCCTCTTCCTTTTCATCTTCGGGTAAGTTGTTTTGAACCTGTAGCGTATCGGGGCCGGGGGCACCGGCAGACTGGCCTGCTGTTGAACCGGCGCTTCCAAGAGCGTTTGCAGCGGCATTATCGGAAAAGTTGCCAATCACGGCTGCATCGGATAAGTTGTTTTGAGCCTGTAACGTTGATACCGTAAAGCTCATGACCACAAAAAGCAGCCCGACACAGAAAAAGAATATCTTTTTCATGATATTTTTTGTTTAATGTTAGATTTTGAAACCTGTACTTACTGCAAAGATAAAGCGTACATCGTCACCGGAATTATCGGTAAGATCTGCTGCACCAAGCGTTATGGCAACCGGGAACTGGTCGAGCCAGAAGGTCTTTGAAAGCCCGGCATTGAGGTTGATCCCGTTCCAGTCGACAATAGCATTGAATTCCTCGAAAAGTTC
>JAKSDB010000035.1 GCA_022360415.1 Chlorobiales bacterium | reverse complement strand
GCATCGATAGCCTTGATGATGTTGACCGCGACCTCTTCGCCCTCGCCACGGATAACGTAGTCGGTTTCCGCGGCTTCTGAAAGAACCTGCGGATACATAAATGTCGAATGGATGCCGCCCATGATCGTTCTGATCTTCGGATCGACCTTCTTGGCGATCTTCATGATATCCTGGGCTTTGAAGATAGAAGGCGTGATATTGGTTGTCATGACCACGTCCGGCTTGTTTGTCCGGATGATCTCCTCGATGGTTTCGTCCGGAAGGTCTTCGGCCATGGCATCGACAAAACGAATTTGAGTGAAGCCTGCTTTTTTCAGTGCTCCGCCGATATACGCTACCCAGCTCGGTGTCCAGTTTCCGGCGATCTCGGCTCCTCCAGAGTGATAATTTGGCTGAACCATCAAAATTTTCATCGGTATCCACCCTCCTGATATGTTTGTTTAAAGCTCTGCAACTTGTCTGAAAAAAAGTTGAAAGGAAACGATCCTTACAGGTTCCGACAATCTAAAGAACATCCAATTTACAATTAATTTCCGAAATTTAACATCAGAGAACCCGATATTACTTTCTTTCAGCATGCATGAGCATGGTATGATAAAACCCGAAACTTATTTTCTCCCTGTTTTTTATAACCATTCCGGCTTCTTCCATCGCCTTGTTCATATTTTCATCCGTGATCATCTGAATCGTTGTCCGCCGCTCTTTTTTCGGAAAGAACCCACCTATCCAGTGCTGTAGCGCAAGGATTCTGTTGTAGGGGGCATAGGTGAAAATGACCGGACCTCTGGTAAGGCCTGAAAGGTTTTTGAACGCATCGATGAACCCTTCCGCGGGATAATGAATGAGTACATCGAAACAGACAACCGCATCATGGATGCCTTTGACCGATTCAATGGTGTTTACTTCAAAATCTATCCTGTCCTGGACTCCTTTTGCGATCGCTTCCTCCCTGGACTTGTTTACCATCTGTGCCGCGATATCGACGGCCTTGACGCGGTAACCGTTCTCTGCAAGGCGGATACTGAAAAGCCCGGTGCCGCATCCCGCGTCCAGGACAGCCGAATCGTCGGGGAGGTTGAGTCGCTGAAGCCACTCATACGCCCTGTCCATCATAACGGCATGTCCCTCTCTGACCGTTGTGCGAACAGTTGAGAGCTTTTCGTTTCCGTAAATTGATGCCCAGCGATTAAAGCCGTTTCCGTTGAAATAGGAGCGGAGCATCTTCTGATGCTCTTCAGCATTGAATGATGATGTGCTGCTCATGCCGTTATAATGATTCAATTTTGTTGTTGCCGATTGTTTACTATGCTACGTAGTGCTTTGCACGCCTTCCATGTGGCTTTCAAGTTCCGAATAAAGCTCCTGCAGTTCTTCGATTGTTTCGCTGTCGGTCTGCCAGAACCCCCTCGAACTGGCTTCAAGAAGGCGTTTTGTCATGGACAGTGTCGCATGGGGGTTCAGACTTTTGAGTTTTTCAAGCATCTCCCTGTCCTGCAGATAAGTTTCGTTGAACTGCGAATACGTCCAGTCTTTTACCGCCGACGCAGTTGCGCTCCATCCATAGGTATTGCCGAGGTGCGACTCTATTTCCCTTACCCCTTCGTATCCATGCTCGAGCATGGATTCATACCACCTGGGGTTCAGGAGCTTGGTCCGCGCTTCAAGTGCCACCATGCTTTCAAGAGAACAGATTTTCTGCTTCTTGCCGTAACCGTTAACGTCACCGACCATCACTCTGGGCTTCGAGCGGCTGATCTGTTCCACCGACTTCGAAACGCCCCCGAGATATTCATAATAATGGTCGATATCCGATACCCCCATCTCATGACTGTCGATATTCTGATAGGTCAATGTGACATTGCGCAATGCGGAAGTTAATATTTCCGGCGATTCCTGCCATGCCCCATCTGCACTGAAAGAGAAACATTTCCGGTTGATAAAGGTTTCGGAAAGCTGGTCGTCGTTTTCCCAGGTGCTGCTTTCAACAAGATGGTTCACGTTTGCGCCGTAACTGCCCGGCGCGTTGGAAAATATCCGGTTTGCCGCATTGTCGAAGGCGATACCTTCTTTTTCAACCTGGCGAAGGACGTTCTTTCGAACGAAATTGGCGGTTTCGGGTTCATCCGCTGAAGCAGCAAGCCGGACCCCCTTGTCAAGCAGGGTGATCTGGTGGGAAAGCAGGTCGCGGAAAATGCCGCTCACGGTAATTACCACATCGATACGGGGCCTTCCGAGCTCTTCACAAGGGATGAGCTCGACGTCGCTTATTTTGCCGAGCTCATCGGTTTTCGGCCTTGCGCCGATCAGCGCCATGGCCTGTGCGATGCCTTCGCCGTCGCTTTTGATATTATCGGTTCCCCAGAGCACGATCGCGATTGATTCAGGCGGGCAGCCACACTCTTCGCGGTAACGGGCAAGAAGCTCCTCGGCAGAAGCTCTTCCCCTGTGCTGCGCGACAGGCGAAGGTATGCTGAACGGATCGAGACTGTGAAGATTTCGGCCTGTCGGGACGATCTCGGGATTTCTCACAAGATCGTTCCCCGGTGAAGGTTCGATGAAGCCTCCGGCAAGAGCATCCAGTATTCCTTCTATTTCCCTGTTGCTGACAAGGGCGATGAATACTCGCTGCAGGAATGTCCAGAAAGCCTGAAGCTGCGCCGGTTTAACCGTTGTTTCGCCGGACAGGTAGCGTTCCGCTGCCGAAACCCTGACCTGAAAAGAGGCTTCAAGGATAGTGCGAAGCTCTTTCTGTGACCTGTTTTCAACCGGGACATTCCCGATAAAAAGCCTGACCGTTTCCCTGACAACGCTCATGATCTCACGCAACCGGGTATCAGCTTCCCGGTTGCTGCCGCTGTTTTCGGCCAGCCTGTCGTAATCGATCTTTCGGAGCTTGCAGATGTATTCCGGCAGAGAAAGGTTGTTCAGTGCCGCCAGTGGGTGACCGGCAAGCAGTGTGAGCTGATCGACAAGAGAATCCGGAGACGGATCCTTGCCGATGATATGAAGTCCGAGGGGTATCATGCGTTCTTCCACCCGGTACAATTCACTGTTCAGCACGGCAAGGTACTGCTCCAGAGAGCGGTTCCCGCGGTCAATGTCGAGTTCGAGCGTTTCCGCGAGGATTGTGATTTCTTCAAGAACCTCCGGAGATTGTTTGCTGTAGAAGTTTTCTATGAGATCCCTGAGCTGGCGCAGTCCCTTGTACAGGCCTGCCTGTTCAAGAGGCGGAGTGAGGTAGCTTATCAGGGTCGCAAAGCCCCGCCTTTTCGCTATGGCCCCCTCGCTCGGGTTGTTTACGCAGTAATAATAGAAATCGGGCATGCTTCCTATGAGGCGTTTCGGCCAGCATGAAGCGCCGAGCCCGACCTGTTTTCCGGGCATGAACTCGAGGGCGCCGTGTGTTCCGAAGTGGACTACGGCATCTGCCTGCCAGACATGCTCGAGCCAGGAGTAGAACGCGGCAAACGCGTGGTTGGGAGCGGCGTCTTTCGTCATGAGAAGCCGCATCGGGTCTTTTTCGTAACCGAAGCTCGGCTGCTGGCCGATAAAGATATTGCCGAATGTTTTTCCGAGAATATGAAAACGCCTGCCGTCGTTGAGCATTTCTCCGGGAGCGTCACCCCAGAAAGGCTCGATTTCATGATAGTGCGGGAAAATTTTCCGGTACTCTTCTGTGGGAAGGTGCTCTGCGACGTTCCCGTCGGTGCCGAAGATATCCCGGTTTCCTTCGAGAAGCTCTTCCTTGAGTGCTGCGGTACTCTCGGGGAGCCTGACCGTGTAGCCGGCATTGTTCATCTCACCCAGCAATCTGAAAAGGCTTTCGAAAACATTGAGATAGGCTGCCGTGCCCGCGTTACCGAGGTTCGGCGGAAAATTGAAGAGTACGATGGCGATCTTTTTTTCCTCATTTTTCTTGCGCCGGAGGTTGACATGTTTCCGGGCACGGTCAGCGATGCTGTTTATTTCTTTGGGAAGCGGGATGGTCCGGTCGCTTGTTTCCTCGGCACCGGCATAGACATGGGGCTCGATGGCGCCGTCAAGTTCAGGGATGGCAACGCTCAGGGCTGTCTGAAGCGGAGCCAGGCCAAGATTGCACGACTTCCACTGCCTGATCGGCTGGAAAGAGAGCGCTACAAGATTGATATAGGGTACGGCTGTTTTTTTCAGCGCGGCAACAGCCTCGTCCGCCCTGTTTTCCGCGGGCCCTCCGACAAGGGAGAAGCCGGTGGCGTTGATAATCAGGTCGGGAGAGAGCCTGCCGTTTTTTTCGTTTCCGAAAAAGGTGTCGATCGCGGTCCTGAAATCAAGTCCTCCGCTGTAGGCGATGAAGGCGTCGAGTTCCCTGGACTCGAGTGTCCGCAGGAGGCGTTCGAGGTGCTGCATGTTTTTGCTGAGAACGGTTGCGCGCATGGCAAGAATTGCAACCAGTCCTTTTCGATCCCCTTGTCTGTGCCGTTCGAGCCATTCCCTGAACTGCGCCGGGTTGCAGCAAGGTTCTGGCGCGTCCGGATGGCAAAGGGCGGTTTCGGGATAGAATACAGGGTCTTTTTGAGGGAGTCGAATGGTGAAAGAAGGTACATAGCGGTCGACAAGAAGGCTGAGGAAACGCTCCATGTTTTCATCCGAGCCGTTGAGCCAGAACTGGTGGGCGGCAATAAACGTATGGATGTCTCTCGCTTTTCCGGGGATATGTTTCATTACCTTGCTTATGTTGCGCACAAGCGACAGCTGGCGCCGGCTTTCACCATGACTTGTTTTCGGTTTGAGACGGGATGTCCATTCCCGGAAAATACTTGATTTCTGTTCTCCGTTTTCAGGCTTGTACAGGCTGAACCTGCCCAGCCGCGTCTGCCGGATAAGCGCGGGATTGCTTGTGATGATGCATACCGGGCATGTTGCCAGTGCCAGCATTTTTTCAAGGGGCCTGACAATTTCCTCGCTGAACAGCATCGATCCGAAAATAAAGTCAGCCCCGGATAAAGCCTGTTCAAGTTTTTGCCAGGCTTCGTTTCCCTTGTGGAGGCCGAGGTTGTATATCATTACCTCGATTCCGCAATCATATTTCCGGTTCAGAACAGCAGCGGCGTTTTTCAGCGCGCTGTTGTTCGTTGCTTCCATGGTCAAAAAGAGAAAGCGCATAGACCCTGTTTCTCTTTGATGTTATGATGATATGAGCAGCTTGCCGGTAAAAGCCGGCGGAAATGCCGGCACCACCGGATTCATATATCTCCCTGCGTAAAAAATGCAACTGCCTTTACACCGAAAACCTTTGCCGGATGAGGCAGGTCATTGCTTTTAATCATACGGATGGGCATGGATGACCAGCGTACAACAAATCGTCGCAGAGTGACCGGAAGAGGGTATCAGATGATAAACACCTGGTGCTTGAGGAAAAGAGGTGTGTTGTGTATGATGCAGGGTGTATACGCCGGTTCGGGACTTTGTCCAACAGGTGGCGTAATCAGGCCTGCTTTTTTGTGAAGGGCGGTGTAAAAGGGCGTGGTGGAAAAGGAGGGTTCATGAACGGATGCCGGAGATTTCCCGCGGGAAGAGCGTATCGACGGCTCTTCTCCAAAAGAGCACTGTACGGCAACAACTTTTGAAGAGTGTTCCCTGCTTTTGGACTTCGCATTGAACGTAGAGGTTTTGGCGAGGAAATTATGGCCCAAAACCGAAACGAGAAAGAAAAGAGATATCTCTACAATACGCCAGAGCGTTCTCGATATGTTGTGTTTGTCAGGTACCGACATACAGCATCCTACACTGAGCGTTTCAGCAAATGCTCAATAACAGTAAATTTTATAACAAAGTTTTTTAATAATGTGTTTATGATGAGATTACTCCTCACTTGTCTCACTACAGCGTCGTTTCCTGTGCCTTGCAATCTGCGGCGTACTCGAAAATCGCTCAATTCAGGAGCATGTTCTCTTAATATAGTCAATGGAGGCTTGAAAAAGAAAGATTTTTGCTGACGCGGCTTGACAATAATTGTCAATCTGTTGTAAATTTTTCGAAAATCAGAGTAATTAAGTTCGTGATGCCGATAATACAGAAAAACAGAGCCCTGTATTTATTTTTTTGCTGCGGGTTTTATGAAAAACGTTCTGATTTGTCTAAATTTCACAATCTCATTTTGCAAAAAAGCAGTCCCTTCCTTGAGGGGGCGATATCATTTTTAGCAGCTTAACACTAACATATATCCTACCGGGAGACGGCATGAAAAAGCGACTGAAACTCATAATGCTTCTTGTCATTTTAGGCGCGGCCAAAGCCGAGGCTTATGACGTTACCTACTATACGGACTCATTCGGCCCAGGAACGCTACGCTATGCGTTGAATTTGCCGTCCTCTATCATCGAGTTTCAGGTCAGTCCCGCAGGGCCGGGAAGTACCTATGCCATCCTTACAGCCAATGGGCCTTTGGCGCCAATTGGTGGAAGCATTGTCTTGAGAACCAACCATGATACGATCGCAGACAGGGTGAGTATCGAGTGGGATAACGTTTCATCGGGTTCTTATCTTCTCAATACCTATCGGCAGCTTGGAGACCCTGAAAGTCCGGATCTGCAAATCTCCAGCAACATTCATTTCAACGCTCAGGGTGCCTCTGGTGCCGATGAAATTTATGGTATCATCGGTGAAGATGATCTAAGGTTTAGAGGCGGCCTGGGAAGCAGTGTAACCGTCAGTACAACCAACGGCGGCAATGGTGCCATGGGATTGGCTGCCGACGGTGACCTGAGTTTTGAAGCCCACTCGGCTGCTTCGCCGGTTGATGGCAGTTTTTTCGGCTCGCTTGATGTGACTTCAGCCGAGGGCACTGCAATCGGTATGCTTGGAGTTGATGATGTCAGTTTTGAGCACGATCTCGGCGGTGAAATTTCTGTCAAGGCGTTCGAGAATGGCGCTTTTGGCGTTTGGGCTCAAGACGGCTCGGTCATGGTCGATAACGATGTGACGGGAGATATAACCGTCGAGGCGGTAGGCGACGACGCTTTCGGCATTCTGGCAGGTGAAGATATCGAGATAGACGGCAACCTCGGCGGCACGTTCGACATCGATGCCGGCGGCAACAATGCTTTTGGAATGGCGGCGGGCTGGTTCGGCGGCGGCAGCCATATTGAAATCGGGGAGGATGTGACCTCCACCTTCAACGTTACAGCCGGCAGTTATGGTGCCTACGGTATGTATGCCAATGATTATATCGATATCGGCAGGGACCTTGGCGGCACATTTACTATCGAGGCCGGCGGTAGTGTTGCCTATGGCCTCCGTGCTCACGAGCATATCAGCATTGGAGAGGATGTGACCTCCACCTTCAACGTTACAGCCGGCGGTTATGGTGCCTACGGTATGTATGCCGATGATTATATCGATATCGGCAGGGACCTTGGCGGCACATTTACTATCGAGGCCGGTACTTATAGCGCTTATGGTCTC
>JAKSDB010000294.1 GCA_022360415.1 Chlorobiales bacterium | reverse complement strand
ATCGAATTTTTTTACTTGTTCTGACTGCCGTTCTACCGGAGATTGCTATAGAGTTGTTATTTCATAGGTCCTATAAGTCCTATACGAACCTATAAGACATATATCTTCAACTACACAAATCTCTCTCATTCTTTCGTTATCCAACAGTTCAACAAATCAACAACGTACTATAGTCTTATCTGGCCCTCTCCTTCGATGACCCACTTGTAACTTGTCAGCTCCTGGAGCGCCATCGGGCCGCGGGCGTGAAGCTTCTGGGTGCTTATTCCTATTTCCGCACCGAGGCCGAACTGCGCTCCATCGGTAAATGCTGTCGATGTGTTGGCATAGACCACTGCCGCATCGACCCGTTTGAGAAATTCTTCCCTGACGGCAGGATCCGAGGCGACAATCGCTTCGCTGTGCATGGAGCTGTATCGCGCTATGTGGGCCAGAGCATCGTCAAGGTTTCCGACTGTTTTTACGGACATTTTCAGCGAAAGGAATTCCGTGCCGAAATGTTTTTCTCCGGCTTTTTGCAGTAGCTCGGAAGGATAGCGCCCGAGCAGTGCGGGGTAAGCATCTGTGTCGGCGAACAGTATCACCTTTTTTTCGGCCAGCGGTTCCGCAATGGAGGCAAGATCCTCAAGGCGTTCGCGGTGAATGATCAGGGTGTCAAGGGCATTGCAGACGCTTGGCCTTCTTGTTTTTGCGTTGAACACGATTTCTTTTGCCATCTGGAGATCGCAGCTTCTGTCCAGGTAGGTGTGCACGATGCCTGCACCGGTTTCGATCACCGGAACGGACGATTTTTTTCTGGCAAAATCAATGAGCTGCTGACTTCCTCTTGGAATGATTACATCGATGTGTCCGACCGCATTGAGCATGATTTCCGCCGCTTCACGCTCTGCGGGCAACAGGTATAACGTGTCAGGACTTATCGCATGTTTGTCAAGAACATCATGAATAAGCTCGACAATTGCGATGTTCGAGTACATGGCATCGCTTCCTCCTTTCAGTACGGTGGCATTTCCGGATTTGAGGCAGAGAGAAAAAACATCGAACGTTACATTGGGTCTCGATTCGTAAATGATGCCAACAACACCGAGTGGAACGGTTGTTTTTTTTAAATCCAGTCCGTTCGGCAAGGTTCTTTTTTCAAGGATCCTGCCGACAGGTGATGAAAGGTCCGCGACAGTGCGTATATCGCCTGCAATGGCTTCAAGGCGTGACTCATCGAGTAAAAGCCTGTCATATTTTGGATCGTCAGGATCCATCCTATCGAGGTCTTTCCGGTTTGCCTCGAGGATTGTATCGACACTGTCGGGTATGGTGTCTGCCAGGCCGGTCAGTATGTTATTGATATCTTTGTCCGGGAGTGTACAGAGTTTTCTGCTTGCTTCGCGGACGTTCCGCAAGTTGCTGTAAATGGTTTCTTTCATGTCTCCTATACTTGCACAGGGTCGTATTGCGTTACTTTCCGAATGTAACAAAAAAACGTGGGGTTCCTACTGGATTTCAGGATGGAGAGGTCAAGAATTTAAGGATTGAAAGGCTTCGAAGGAGCAGGTGTTCCATTGGGCGGTTAATTCTGTCTGCATTGAAAAGAGGATTCATGTCACGACGATGTTCAGTGTGAACGAATCATTCTCCATTTGCATTATAACAATTGTTACATTTTCTTTCGGCGTAGCCGATGAGAACAGTGGCGCAGAAAGGTAAGGACGGGAGTAATTACTATTATCAAGTTCCGATACAGGTGAAAAAGAGGTTGAAGAGAGTGGTATTCCGGAACATATGTTTCGGGGGGTTGTTTGTTTTTTGTTGTGTTGTATCTCTACAGCCTGCAATAGGAGAGCAAAAGAGGCCGGATACGGGTATCTATGGTGTTGCGAGGTCGGATCGGGACTACAGCAAAAAGAATCCGGGAGGTCTCGTTGAAGAGCTGCTCCAATATAATCCTGAGCTGCAAAGTCTTGTTGCAAAAATCAATGCTGCACGTGCCTTTATTCCTCAAGCCTCGGCTCCCGATGACCCCCGGTTGAGCCTTGAAGCAAGCAACATTCCTGTTGGCAGCCCTTCGTTTAGTCGTACTCCCATGACGGGAATACAGATCTATTTAAGGCAGAGAGTGCCTTTTCCGGGAAAGCTGAGCCTGAAGAAAAAAATTGCCGAGTCCAGGGAGGCGCAAGCTGTAGAGGAGCATCTGGAAAGGCTCAATCAACTCGTAGCTGAATTCAAGGGGGCTGTTTATGATTACAGCTACACCACGAATGCGGCAGATATAAGCCGGAAAACGATAGGTCGTTTAAAAGCCCTGACCAAAACCCTGGAAGCGAAGTATGCAGTAGGCGAGGTGCCCCAGCAGGATGTCCTCAAGACGAAGGTTGCAGTGTCTAAAGTTCATGAGCGCCTGATTCAGCAGGATAAAATGGCGGACATACTCGGGTCGCGCATCTCTACGCTGTTGAATCGTCCCGAAAAAAACCCTCCGGAAGTAATCGTTTCAAAGAAAATACTTACGGAAGTTCCTTATGGGCTGGAGGAGCTTCTCAAAGCTGCGCAAAGCTCAAGGCACTGGCTTAACCGAGCTGACAAAAAAGTTGATGAAGCTGAGTACCGGCACAAGTTGGCGAAAAAAGAGCTGTTGCCGGACTTTGATTTTTCGGCAGGCTACCGTATTCGCAGCAATGCCATAGAAGGGCCCGTTCTGGGGGAAGATTTTTTCTCGGCAGGGGTAAGCATAAACATTCCCGTTTGGACTACCCGCAAGCAGGGCAAAAAGGTCGAGCAGACCCGTTATCTGATTACAGCCGCAAAAAAGGACAAAGAAACGTTAGAGCAGGAAATCAACTATCAGGTGGAAAAACTTTTTTTCGAGGTTACGCAACTTGAAGAGCAATATGAGCTTTATCGTTCGCGCATTGTTCCTGAATCTGAATCGGCTCTGGTGTCTTCGAGGAGAAGCTATGAGGCTAATGAAGTTGATTATCTGAATGTTATAACCAATGAGCTGGATCTGTTTCAGGCCCAGCTTCTTTTGCATCACTATTATTTCGAGCACGAAAAAAAGATCGCCGAGCTTGAAATGGCAATCGGAAAACCTCTTGCTCCACTTCCTTTTACGGGAGGCGCTTTATGAGATACCACAAACCGGTTCACTTTTTCTTCATGCTGCTGGGCTTTGTCTGTTTGTCTATCGGGATCATAGCTTGTGAACAAAAAATTTCCCCGGAAGATGTTTCGCACTACACCTGTCCGATGCACCCCCAGATCAGGATGGACGATCCTGGATCATGTCCT
>JAKSDB010000373.1 GCA_022360415.1 Chlorobiales bacterium | reverse complement strand
GCTGCCATCATCAGGTCTTCGGCCTGCTGGTTCATTGGAAAAGCAATGACTTCACGAATATTCTGCTCGTCGCGCAGAATCATCACCAGACGGTCAAGGCCCGGAGCGATACCGCCATGAGGCGGGGCGCCCATCCTGAAAGCCTCTATCATGTGGCCGAAACGTTTGTCGACTTCGGACTTTTCGTACCCGGCTATCTCGAACGCCTTGTACATGATATCGGGCCGGTGGTTTCTGATTGCCCCGCTCGAGAGCTCGATACCATTGCAGACAATATCGTACTGGTACGCAAGGATATCGAGCGGGTTCATGGTTTCCAGAGCTTCCATCTCTCCCTGAGGCATCGAAAAGGGATTGTGGGAAAACTCTATTTTCTTTGCGGCTTCATCGTATTCATACATGGGAAAATCGACAATCCAGCAGAAAGAGAGCTCATCCCGGTCGAGTTCGAAAAGATCGGAAAAGTACTCCCTCATGCCTCCCATAATCTTGCAGGTACGCACCCATTTGCCTGCACCGAAAAACACAACGTCACCGGTTTCAATCTGTAGACGCTCTTTCAACGCATTCATCTCCACTTCGGAAAGAAACTTGACGATCGGCCCCTTCGGCCCCTCTTCCTTGTACTGAATGTAGGCCAGACCGGCGGA
This sequence comes from Chlorobiales bacterium, assembly GCA_022360415.1. Lineage (GTDB taxonomy): Bacteria > Bacteroidota > Chlorobiia > Chlorobiales > Chlorobiaceae > Prosthecochloris. The sequence goes on along the minus strand of JAKSDB010000373.1, from coordinate 19,186 downwards.
ACCGAGTTCTTTGGCCCTTCTCTCCGCCTTGTCGTAGAACTGGCGCGACTCGTTGCCGCGTCCCTTGAGCACCATGGCTTTGATGCAGTTGCCCTCCTTTGTGTTGCCGGCAAAAACCTTGAACGACGAGTTGACAAATAGATCGGTAACGTCTTCCAGCTCGAGCGGAACGCGAAGATCAGGCTTGTCGGAGCCGTAACGGTTCATAACATCACGATAGCTGATTCTCGGGAACGGAAACTGTGTGATGCGCTTCCCGCTCATGGCTTCCGTCAGGTGCTTGAACATGCCCTCGAGGATCCCGAACAGATCGTCCTGCTCGATAAATGCCATTTCCATATCGATCTGGTAAAACTCGCCCGGACTTCTGTCAGCGCGGGCATCTTCGTCGCGGAAACACGGCGCGATCTGAAAATACCGGGGGAAACCCGATACCATCAGCAACTGCTTGAACTGCTGCGGAGCCTGCGGCAGCGCGTAAAATTTCCCGGGATGCAGACGGCTCGGTACAAGGAAATCTCTTGCGCCTTCAGGCGAGCTCGAGGTCAGTATCGGAGTCTGTATTTCCTGGAACGAACGGTCTTCGAGGTAGCGCCTCACCTCGCCGATCAGCTTGCTGCGAAACTCGATATTCTCATGAATCTTTTCCCGGCGGAGATCGAGAAAACGGTACTTCAGGCGGAGCTCTTCGGAAGTCTGCAACTCATCCGCAACCGGAAAAGGCAACGGCACGGCATTGCTTTCAACACTGAGATCGTCAACAATAACCTCGATTTCACCGGAAGCAAGGCGGGGATTTATTGTTTCTTCCGAACGACGAACCACGATGCCGCAAACACAGATAACCGACTCGACATGCAGCTTTTCCGCCTTCCTGAACAACACCTCCTTTTCCGGCTGGATAATGAGCTGGGAAATGCCGGTATGATCCCTCAGATCGATAAAGATCAACCCGCCATGATCACGCTTTCTGTGAATCCATCCGGCAATGGTTACCGTCTTGTTCTCAAAATCCGGATTTAAACGACCGCAATACTGTGTTCGAAAACGGTTCTGCAAATTATCCGGGGTTCCTTCAGCTGCACTCATGGTATTGTGTAGAACGGTGTTGATAGGTCGAAAGACCTGAATATGATGAATTTTTAAGGAATATGGAAACCTTGCATCCCGGCCCTAATAGAGAAGCTCACCCCCGAACTCCCTTACAAGAAACTTTACAACTTCATTGCTTTGGGAAAGCTCGCTGAAAAGGGTGAATACGGTTTGCTCATTGCCTGTATCGTTTTTGTCATCATAACTGATATGCAGTTTTACGGAAAGACCGTAAAAAATCTCGATCTCACGGGCAAGAAGTCCGGCATCATGCAGCAATTCTTCATAGGAAAACTTTTTGGCACAGCTCATATGGAGAATACCTTGAGAAAATGAAGTCAATTCGCAGGAAAGAAGATGCGTTACAACGACCTTGTAATTTTTCTTCAGCAAAGAATCGAGAAACTGTTTCCATTCGACCCTGAACTTCTGCACTTCAGCCACACCGTCAAATGGTTGTGAAGCATCCTGATGACCATGGGAGGCTCCCTCTACAGGTGGCGGGGAACTCCTTTTTTCACTTTGTGCGAATTTCGAGAACTTGTCTTTCCACGACGAGAAATTAACGGAAGCGGCTGTCCCTGCCGATGCCAGGGCCTGATGCTCAGAGGCTTTAAGGGAAACTTTCGAAGACTTGGTTTCGCTCGAAGATTGTTCAGTTATTGTTGCCGCTCTGTCATGGACTTTTTTTTTTCGGTTGTTTCCTCCGGGGATGCTTCAGGCAATCTTTCACTGGCCGGGTGACAGGTCTCTATAAGTTTGAGCAGAACAAGTTCGAACCGGAACTGGTACTCGAACTGGAACTTGAGCTCTTTCTGTGCTTCAAGCAACAGGTCGATCATCCGCATCATCACAGCAGGGGAAAAGCTCTTCGCATCACGCTGATATCGCTCCTTAACCGGTTCAGGTCTTTCAATCAGCCTGGTGGAGCGCAGGTTGTAGAGTACGAGAAAGTTTCTCAGATGCTCGATGAGTTTTTCAAGAAAGTCCTGTTCATCGTAACCGTTGTCGATAACAAACCTTGCGACAGCAAGCATTTTTGCAGGGTCGCCTTCGGCTGCCGCTTCTGTCACCTCGAAAAACTGTTCGTCATCGATATAGTTCAGAAGCTCGGCAACCTTGTCGTAGTGAATACTGCGCTCCTCATCCTGTTCGACGGCAAAGGCAATCACCTGGTCAAGAATACTCTGTGCATCGCGCATCGACCCCTGCGCCTTGCGCCCGATGAGCTGCAGAGCGTCGTCTTCTACATTGATGCCTTCATTTTCACAGATGCCATGCAGCTGCTTTTCAATTTCGGAAAGGGGAATCCTCTTGAAATTGAAACGTTGACAACGGGAAGCAATTGTCGGGGGAATTTTGTGCAGCTCGGTCGTTGCGAAAATAAAAATCGCATGGGCAGGAGGTTCTTCAAGTGTTTTCAGGAACGCGTTGAACGCGGCCGTCGAAAGCATATGAACCTCATCGATAATATAGACCCTGTACCGCCCTTTCTGTGGCCCGTAACGGACATTTTCCCTGAGCAGCCTGATATCGTCAACACTGTTGTTCGAAGCTGCGTCGAACTCCGAGATATTGAGGCTGGTGCCCTGTTCGAAATCAAGGCAGCTCTCGCACTCACCGCAAGGCTCGGTGACTTCCTTGAGATACTCAGGGTCCTCGATCATCCTGCCGCAATTGACCGCTTTGGCAAAAACCCTTGCCGCAGTTGTTTTTCCTACGCCGCGCAAGCCGGAGAATATATAACCGTGTCCCACCCTTCCAAGACGAAGCGAGTTCTGGATGGTACGGGTGATATGTTCCTGGGCCGTTATATCGGCAAATTTTTTAGGCCTGTATTTGCGGGCCAGAACCTGATAACTCATAGTTTCCTTTTCTCGTAAAACTCATAAACTAAAATGTAACATAATACCGGGACATTGCACGACTCATAAGGGCACCTCTCTTTAATTTATTCCGCGATTCAATTGCTTCGTTGAGCGGATAGGAGGGGGGTTTTCCGGCTCCGCTCGCCTTGCAATCGAACCACTCATGACAATTAATAGAGGTGCCCATAATTCTATCCCTTATCCCCTATCGCATCTTTCCTGTCCAAGAAAACTGCGAGAGGTTCGTTCATATTTTCCTGGAGGCATCGTTGCAGACGTTCCTCAAGCAAGGACAATGAAGCATCGTATTCCTCGCTGCCACTGCCATCACCATTAGCCCCGATAACACCCTGCGGGACGGCCCGGTAAAGATCATAGAGAGTAAGCTCCTGAATATTGCCGCTGATCGCAAGCCCCCCATCAGCTGTTACATGAACAAAATTGCTTTCAATGAGAGCATCCACAATATCCAGCAGTCTTCTGCCCTTAATGCCGTTGCCGACAATAGATGCCTTTTTGAGATTGACATATTCACCGGTTTGCTGCCTTGTCCATATATGTTCCAGAACCGATATGACATCCCGAATGCCTTTCAGGGGTCTGAAGCCGGGTTTTGCTCTGGGAACCGAGCGCATTGCACCGAGACAGTAAACAAATTCAGCTCCGGAAAGAGCCACTACCCATATAAGATAAATCCAGAAAAAAAGAAGGGGTATCACCGACAGTGCACCGTAAATATGTTCGAACGAGGCAAACGTGGTCACATAAAACGAAAACCATTTTTTTGACATTTCGAACAGCACCGTTGCAAGGAACGCGCCTGAAACCGCGTGAAGAAACCTTACTCTGTGATTGGGCACCAGCATGTAAAGCAGAAAAAAGGCAAGAAACGAGTTGAGCAGCGGCAGATAGGATAAAATACGTGTTCTCATTTCAAGCAGCGGCCCTTCGGTAAATACCGTATACCAGACGTAGGAGCTCGCAACCAGGCCGCTGCCTATTATGATAGGCCCCAGTGTAAGGACGGTCCAGTACAGGGTAAACCCTTGAAGAATTTTTCTGGGAGCATGCACATTCCATATCTGGTTGATGGTATGATCGACCGTTGAAATCAGGAAAAGTGCAATCACAAAAAGAAAGACACCTCCAATGGCAGGCACCGTCGAAGTTTTGCTGATAAACTCCAGGAAATACTCCTTGAGCACTTCACCCGAGGCGGGAACGAAGTTCTGCAGTATGAAATCTTCCACGTACCGCTGGAAGTTCTCGAAAGCCGGAGAGATGCTCAGAACGGAAAGCACAACAGCCATCAACGGAACGAGGGAGAGAAGTGTCTGAAACGCCAGAGAGCCTGCGCTCAGAAAAACACGGTCGTGCATGAAGTTCTTCCACATAAAAAGCAGAAAAGAGCGGGAAGAAATCACATAGTTTGCTGTTTTCTCGGCAAGAAAACCTTTCAGGCCTTTATAGGAAACGTCCATTGTTCGGGCTATTTCACCTGATCTGACAGGAACACCTTTCCCGGCATGCCGGGAGAAATACTCCCTTTAGGTGTAAATCTAAGGGTTTTTTATCAATAATTCCTTCTGCCGGAAACGGATGGTGCTGAAGCATGTGCTGCATTGGAGCGAACACCAAGTAAAAGAATGAGCCCGATCGCGAAGAAAAGCAGCAGCGAGGCAAGGGCAATCCTCTGGTCTCCCGAGAGGGCAGAGATCGTCCCGAAAATAACCGGTCCTGCAATTGCCGAAGCCTTGCCGAATGTGCCGTCATAAAAACCGAAAAACTTCGTCACATGTGCGGGCGGCGTAAGTTTTGCCATCAGGGAACGGGAAGCCGCCTGTGAAGATCCCATCGACATACCCGCAAGAAGGCCGGTATAATAAAACATCAACCTGTCTGTTGTAAGAATCGCCATACAGACGACAACACACCAGATACAGAGCGTCAGAACAATCGTTCTTTTGGGCCCGATCCTGTCGGTCACAATGCCGAAAACAATCGAGCCGATGATTGCGGTTGTCTGGACTGTAATGAAAAACACGATCAGCTCACCGGCGGTGAAGCCGAGAGTATTCTGCGCGTAGATGGAAGCAAATGCAATAATCGTAAGAATAGCGTCGTTGTAAAAGAAAAAAGCCAGCAGAAAGCGGGAAAGATCGGGGTAATCGATGATATGAAGAACTGTATCCTTCACATCACGAATAGATCTGCCAATATATTTCATCTTGACGGGAGTTTGTTTTCCGTCTCTCAGAACGAGAAAAAGAGGCGAAGCAAACACCGCGAAAAAAAGTGCCACAAGAAAGAAACTCAACTGGACGTTCGAAATATTCTCCATGACAATCCCTCCACTGAGCAGGGGAAGGAGCAAAACGAGGATACACAGAGCCCCCAGATAACCCATGGCAAAGCCGTAGCCGGAAACCCTCCCCAGACTTCGCTCTGAAGCAATTTCAGGAAGGTAGGCGTCATAAAATACAAGCCCCCCTTCAAACCCGGCGTTAGCCGCAATAAAAAGAAGAGCGGCAACCAGGATATAACCCGGCCCTGTAAAACCCAGCAATGCTGTTGCCACTATGGAGAGGAGCGTAAAGGCAAAAAGAAACCGTTTTCTCCTTCCCGAAAAGTCGGCAACGGCCCCAAGCACCGGCGATATCAGGGCGACAATCAGCATGGAGCCACTGAGACTTGCACCCCAGAGCGCATCACCGACAGGCTCGCCTCCACATATGATATTTTTGAAATACAGGGGAAACGCAAACGTCACCATTATAACGCTGAATGATGTGTTTGCAAAATCGAAAAGAAGCCATGAAAACAGTTTGTGACTGCCGACCCGTGGAAACAGGTTGTCGAACGTGATTTGTTCAAACCTGTTTTTCCAGGGACGCGTCTGCCTCACAAATAGCCGCCGTTCTTCTCCATCCCTATCCGAGAACATGCTCGACAAGCCCCTGGAACATTCTTGAACCATCGCTCGATCCGAGCAGAGAATCACTTGCTCTCTCAGGATGAGGCATAAGACCCAAAACGTTTTTCTCCCTGTTTGAAATGCCGGCAATCGCTGAAACCGAACCGTTGAGGTTGGTTTCTTCGGTTACGTTTCCTGCCGCATCACAATACCTGAACACAATCTGATCATGTTCCTCAAGGCTTTCTATTGTCTCTGCGGGAGCATAGTAATTGCCCTCTCCATGAGCAACAGGAAGGCTGAGCACTTCATTTTCATGATAAAGTGAGGTAAACAGGGTTCGGTTGTTTTCAACCCTGACATGCATATGCCGGCAGATGAACTTTTTGTCTCGATTTTTCGACAGGGCTCCGTCAAGAAGACCGCATTCGAGCAGCACCTGAAAACCGTTACAGATACCGAGCACAGGACGTCCCTTACGTGCAAACTCAATAACTTCCTGCATTATCGGAGAGAATTTGGCTATCGATCCCGCCCTGAGATAATCCCCGTAAGAAAAGCCTCCGGGCAGAATAATGACATCGCTCCCTTGCAGGTCGTGTTCTTTGTGCCAGAGCATTCTGGTAGTTGTCTTTGAAAAGGAGGCGGCGGCAAATTCAGTATCATGGTCACAGTTCGAACCCGGAAATACAACAATCCCTATGGTAACAGTATCCATCCTTCGGTCTCTTTATTTGATTTTTTCCAGCTCGACGGAATAATCCTCCATTACCGGGTTTGCAAGCAGCTTCCGGCAGATCTCTCCTCCGATACGTTCCGCCTCGGCACTTTCGTCTTCATTGATCGTCACTTCAATGTATTTGCCGATCCTTGCCGATTCAACGGAGGAGTATCCGAGATTCTCGAGTGCATGTTGCACGGCTTTTCCCTGTACATCCAGGATCGATGGCCGGAGAGTAACCCTGATTTTTGCCTTGTATGCCATAGTTATTTGATAATTTGACCCTTTCCTTTTCAGTAACGTTTATGAAAAGTGATGCTATCGTTGCAATACGAGTTGCCGGAAAACCACCGACAGAGACCTCAGAAGACCCAGCAGAATATACAATAACATGACCAGAAATAAAGCCTTTGCCTGAAAGACAAGCACAGACAGGAAGATCACCAGGTAAAGACCAGCCTGCAATGGCTTTTCTCTGAGGGTCTCAAGCGTCGGATTTGGAAGAGCGTCATAATTCACCCTGCTCACCATAAGAAGGGTCAGCACTATGGTCAGCAGCGACAACGTGCTCTGCAACTGATACTGGTTAAGAAAGTTCCCGGTGTTCATCCAGAGAACAAAACCGGCAACCGTCAGAGCCTGGGCAGGGGTCGGAAGTCCGGAAAATGAACCTTTGCAGGAACGGGGGCTCCCTGTATTGAACCTTGCAAGTCTCAGGCCGCTCCCGACAACAAGCATCGAGCTGAGGATTATCCCGACTACAGTACCCATATCTTCCAGTCCGAACTTGTATGCAAGATAGGCAGGTGCCGCACCGAACGAAACAAGATCAGACAACGAATCCAGCTCGATACCGAACCTTGATGAGGCATTGGTGAGTCTCGCGACAAAACCATCAACGGTATCCAGCAGAGCCGCAAGAATGATAAACCACCCTGCAGCAACAAACTGATCTGCTCCGGACATGACGATAGCAACATATCCGCAGGCCATGTTCATTACTGTAAAGACGGAAGGAACAAACGAACGCGAAATCAGGGGCAATCGTGTCTTCCGTTCCCCCAGGCTTTCCTTGTGTTTATCGTCTGTCATAACTTATGGGCACCTCCATCAATAACTTTCCCCTTCTGACGGAAAATCCCCTTTCCTGACATCCTCCGCATATCTGCTTACTGCCTCGTGCATAACACTGTCGAGATCGGCATATCTCCTGACGAAACGCGGGTGAAATTCAGTGTTGAGCCCCAGCATATCGTTGATGACCAGGACCTGTCCGTCACATGCCCGACCGGCACCGATTCCGATTGTAGGTATCGATATCGATCGGGTTACTTCCGCGGCAAGGTCAGCGGGGATTTTCTCGAGCACCAGTGCAAATGCCCCGGCCTCCTCCAGCAGCACGGCGTCACGGAGCAGTTCTTCGGCTTCCTTTCTGTCGCGGGCTCTCACTTTGTAGCTGCCGAACTTGTAAATTGACTGCGGCGTCAGACCAAGATGCCCCATTACAGGAATACCGACATCGGTTATACGTTTTACCGTACCGGCAATCACTTTCCCCCCTTCCATTTTCACGGCATCGCATTCGTTGTCCTTCATGATCTTCCCGGCGTTGCGTAAAGCCTCTTCACTGGAAAGCTGGTAACTCATGAAGGGCATATCAATGACTACCATCGCTCTGCTGGACTCGGCCTGAATACCACGAACAACCGCCCTGGTATGGTAAATCATTTCTTCTGTAGTTATCGGAAGTGTCGTATCGTGACCCGAAAAAACATTGCTTGCAGAGTCGCCCACAAGAATAACATCAATGCCCGCGCGATCAAGAATTCTGGCGGTTGTATAATCATATGCCGTAAGCATGGCTATCTTTTCACCCTGCTCTTTCATCTCAAGAAGCCTGCGGGTGGTCACATGCGGGAGTTTTTTCACGCTTTCTCTGCTGTTCATTGATATTCTGTTAAATTGTTATCCAAACACAGCCCAAAATAATAAAAAGAACGCGTCCGGAAGGTGTTTAAATACTTTCTTCCGCTCAACCTCTGAAACAGCAGGGATTCCGGGGGTCATACAAGATCCCGATTTGGAAAGAACCATCATTACGCCGGGACAAAAACTTTCGCCATGACACCATCTTTTTCCCAAGTTTATGCCGTCTCTACAGGTGTGCGTAAAGGGTCATGGAACATGGCTTTCGACTCCCATCTTCTGGCACTGTTCGGAACCGGCAAATTTCAAAAGCATTTCGGCAAAGACAGTTTGCTGTGGCGTTTTTATGCATGGGATCCTCCAGCACTTTCTCTGGGATACGGACAAGGGCGCGAAGAAATTGCCGAAGAATCGTGCAGAAAGAAGAATATCGAAATCGTCAAACGGCCGACAGGCGGAAGAGCTGTTCTTCATATCGATGAATTCACCTACTCTCTTCTTGCCGAAACCTGTGCAGGCAATACAGAAATTTACACAATGGCCCACGAGATCATACGCAAAGCACTTCTGTCATTGGGCGTTAAGGCAGAATTCTGCCGAACAACTCCGGATATGAGGAAACGTTATGGTCTGGCCGAATCGGCAAGCTGTTTTACGGCATCTGCCCGATATGAACTGCAGGTGAACGGGCGAAAACTCGTCGGTTCGGCACAGCGGCGTTCGGACAAGGTTATTTTGCAGCATGGCTCTCTTCTTCTTTCCGGCAGACATAAAATGATCACAGACCTCCTTGGTTGCCGAAACGAGAAAGTTCTTGCCCGCGTCACCGATGATCTCGATCGCAAAACGGTTTCCGTGCATGAGCTTACCGGCAGCATCCCCGATTACGCAAGGGTAAAGGAAGCAATGATTACCGCACTCTCAAAAAACCTTGAGACAGAAATACAACTGCTCGATGAAAAGGAAATAACCTCGCTTTTCTGAAAAGGCTTCACCCGTTTTTGCCAGCCGCCGACTGACGACAGCATGTCACTTACCGCTTGCAGCAGGCCGTGCTCCCGGCGGGAAGGTTTCGAGGATCTTAGCCACTGCCTCGTTGATATCGCGCTGCATATCCTCCGGGGTACGGTAATCCCTGACAACCCGCGTAGCCACACCGCGCCATACCAGATCTTTGGTACGCGCATCGATAATATCGATGACCAGTGAGCCTTCGTCGTAGTAGCTCACATAGGTATACCCTCCGTAAGGTCCCCACCACGGACGGTACCACATGTATGGCCCGAAAGGCACACCTACCCCGAAACTGTGATGGTAGGTTTTTCTTTTTTTGACGCCTGCATGAGCATACACGATAAAATCTGCGGTTTTTGAACCTCCAAGCCTGTAGCCTTTTGTACGAAGCTGCTTGTTAACTGCGGCCTGAACTCTTTTGTAGACCAGCGGATTTTCAAGAAGCACATCCCCTTTCCTTATCCCTTCGTTTTCACCAGGCCACCTGTAGGCCTGAAATGCGTCGAAATCGTATTTTCTGTCATAATCGGATACTACTGAAAAAGCCGAGCATCCCGAAAGCAGAACCGCGATGCAGAAATGAATGAACAAACGGCTCGTAGTCATAACAATCCCCTCCTGAATTCTGTTGCATACCGGCATACACCTGAAGACATTACGATGTAACGCCCCCTGAATTCTGTAAGTTTCCTTTTCCCGAATTGTTCAGGGAGCATTGTCCTGCTGCTGCTTCAAGCCTCCGGGCGAATTATTATATTTACTTGCGTTGATCTTAAATTGAGCGATTGCCGAACATGCCGACAAGTCGGGACGCTCAGTTTAGATCGATCTTTTTTTCATGCAGAGAAGCTCTATTATGACCATACGCGAAATACTCGAGTCTTTCAGGCACATTGCTGTTGTCGGTGCTTCTGAAAAACGGGAACGGCCCAGCCACAATGTAACCAAGTACCTGATTCATGCAGGCTACACCATCTATCCTGTCAATCCCAATCTGGGAAGTGTATTCGGCATCACCTGCTATCCATCCCTTCCGGATATACCTGCAGAAAAAAGAAAAAACATTGAAATAGTCGATATCTTTCGCAAACCGGAGCATGTTGACCGGATTGTAGACGAGGCCATCGAGATCGGGGCGAAAGTCATCTGGATGCAACTCGGCATCACTAATGAGGAGGCTTCTCGCAAAGCGCGGGAAGCCGGACTTGAAGTCATACAAAACCACTGCATAGCGGTCGAGCACAATCACCTGTTCGGCTCAGGCAAATAACCGCCGGAACAAGGCAACCCGGCAGAACAGTAACGAAAAACCATTTGAAACGATCAACCCAAAGGGATCAGCAAAATATGTCCAATACTGTTGTAGCGCTTCTTTTCGGAGGCAAGTCCTCTGAGCATGAAATCTCGATTATTTCGGCAAAAGCCATTGCCGGACATATCGATGAAAAGAAATATACCCTCTACCCGCTCTACATTTCCCGAAAAGGCGAATGGTTCGAAGGTAAAACCGCACAGGCGGTTCTCGACCTCGATATGTCCGGTCTGTTGAAAAAACAGTCTCTTGCCGAAACGGGGCGCCAGCTCCAGGCAATGACTGAAAATCGCCAGGAAGACCTTTTCAGTTTTGATTTCAGGCAAAAGGGCATAGATGTAGCTTTTCCCGTGCTGCATGGCACATATGGCGAGGACGGCAAGATACAGGGCCTCCTTGAAATGTTCGATCTTCCGTATACCGGCTGCGGAGTTCAGGCCTCGGCCATGGCCATGGACAAGGCAGTGTCAAAAATCTGCGCATCGGCAGCAAGGTTGAATGTCGCGGAATATATCGCCGTATCGAGCAGGGGCTATCTGACTGATCCTTCACCTGTTCACAGCATGGTCCGCGAACGGTTCTCTGTTCCGTTTTTTGTGAAGCCGGCAAACCTGGGATCTTCGGTGGGCATATCAAAAATACATGATTACAGCACGTTGCAGAAAGCCCTTGAAACCGCCTGCCGGCTTGACAGCAAGATTATTGTTGAAAAAGCGGTCAATGGACGGGAAGTTGAAATTGCCGTTCTCGGTAACGACTTGCCGATTGCATCTCCTGCCGGGGAAATAGAACCCGGCAGAGACTTTTATGACTATACCGACAAGTATATCAGCGGGACAGCCCGGCTTCATGTCCCGGCAAGAATCGACGAGACTCTCCATGCGTCACTGAAAGAGTCGGCAATCAGGGCTTACAAAGCGCTTGGCTGCGCAGGCATGGCCCGTGTGGATTTCTTTGTTGAAAATGACAGCCGGAGAATTGTTTTCAATGAAATCAATACAATCCCCGGCTTCACCGATATCAGTATGTATCCGATGCTGATGGAGCACTCCGGAATCGGTTTCAGTGAACTTATCGATAAATTACTCTGGTTCGCCTTGGAAAAATCCCCCTCATAACCTAAACTGGAAGTAATCCTTCGATCGACAACTGTCCCCCTGATGTTGCTTATCGACATCTGAGCCCTATGGTAACCGATCCACATCTTTTTTTTGCGGATATCTCGCTCGATTTGACAAAAGGCGAATATGCTGCCGGAGTAAAAAAACTCGAGGCTGCAAGGGAACAATTTCCCGACTCCTATACATTTCATCTTCTCCTCGGGAGAGCCCTCAAGGGTACACATCGCTTTCGGGAAGCGCTGTCGTGTCTGAAAACATGTTGCAGGATCGCACCGCACAATCAAGTTGCATGGCAGGAACTGATCGACTCCCATTTTCTTCTTCTGCAACCCCCTTCCGACGAGCTCACAGTGGAACTGGAAAAACTGTCAGTCGCCCTCTCCGGTTTTCATCCTCCGAAAACAATCGAAACATGTGAGCCAACCCCGCTGAACGAACAGAAACAGCCATTTTCAGACGAGGAACTTATACCGGTTCCCACTGAAAGCCTTGCGACCCTGTTTACAGAGCAGGGTGCGCTCAAAAAGGCAATAAAGGTATATACCGATCTTATGCAGCTCAATCCATCCAGGGCCGAATACTATAAAGAAGCAATATCTTCCCTTCTCGAAAAATTGTAACGCTCTGCTCTTTGTTCATGATTCCGCAAGAGTTGCACTACCATTGTCGTCATACATCCTGACCGGTTGAATAGTGGGTACCTCTATTTATTGTCGTGAGCGCTACAAGGCGGACGGAGCCGGAGAAACCGGAGTGTACACAGAAGTACATGAGGATTTCGAGCACCGACCAACGACGTAATCAGGGTACGCAACAAATTAATAGAGGTGCCCCGGTATTGTGATCCGGATAATACCTTATATTGCACCGGAATTACGATCCCGATAAACCATGCTGAAAACTGTGAGACGCTTTTTGATACGTTTTCCGAGAATTTCATCTATCGCCGCATTCTGCCTGGTCATGCTGAATCCTGCCGCTCTTTCAGGAGCCGACAAGGAAAAAAGATCACTTACCCTTCAGGAATGCGTGGACATCGCTTTACGGAATTCCTCCTCGGTTAAAAAAGCGGAAAACACATTCGGGCTCCAGGGAAGCGACCTGCTGAAAAGTTATGGACAGTTTCTCCCGAAAGTATCCGTTTCCGCCGGTTACACACCACTTTCAGTAACAAGAACCTATTCCGACCCTGAAAGCGGATCGGTTACAACCACACGGACAAGACGAGTCGATCTCGGCCTGACAACATCGCTCAATCTGTTTAACGGTTTTATGGATTATGCCTCTCTGCAGTCGGCAATAAAGCTCCGTGACGCTTCGGGGCTCTCGCTTTCACGGGCACGCCAGACAATCGCATACGATGTCACCCAGTCATACTACCGGGTGCTTCTCGATACCGAACTTCTGAAAATAGCGAGAGAAAACCTTTCTTCGTCGAACGATCAGCTCCGGCTCACACAACGACAGTATGAAACAGGCCTTAAACCTGTAACGGACTACTATCAGCAACAGGCCGAAACGGCAAACAACGAACTGGCGGTCATCAGGGCCGAAAACAACCTTCGCGCAAGCAGGCTCGAACTTCAGAGAAGACTGCGTCTTGATCCCGCGGAGGAAATATCGGTTGCCGATATCCCGAAAAGTACACTCACGATGCTTCCCCTCTCTGTCGACAGGGACAGCCTTGTTGCTCTCGGTATCGCAAACAGAAAAGATCTTCAGAGTGCCGTTCTTTCTGCAAAAGCCGCAAAATGGGGGGTTACAGGCGCATCGGCCCAGCGGTATCCAAAGCTCGATCTCGCATTCAGCCTGAATACCGGTGGATATCCATACTATCGGGCCTCAGCCGATGTTCCGCCATCAAGCTATGCCTTCCCTCCCCTTTCCGACCAGCTCTCCGACCTCCTGGGATATTCGCTGAGCCTTACCATGAACTGGTCGATTTTTGACGGTTTTCTTACCCGCTACAACGTCGAGCAGGCAAAAGTAAATTATCTGAACCAGGGACTCGATGCCGCCGACCTCGAACATGATATCGCGATCGATATTCAGCTTGCCGTCGATAATTACAGCGCCGCATTTACAGAGATTGAAACCGCAAAGCAGGGCCTCAGGGCAGCCGAAAAAGCGTATGAAACAGTCAAAAAAAAATATGACCTTGGTGCAGCAAGCTTTGTTGAAGCCAACGCGGCGAAAGCCGTTCTCGTAAGCGCACGTTCCGAATATTCACAGGCGACATACAATCTTGCCCTGCAAAAAAACATTCTTGATTTTGCAACGGGTACACTTTCCATTGAATGATTCAGGTTTCTACATTCATGAAACAAGATCGGAAAAAGAAAAAACGAAACATCATTATCCTTGCCACCGCGTGTATCCTGACAGCCGGTATCGGCTTCACACTATGGTTCGCCGGCCAGGAGCAAAAGATCGAGATATCCACCGAGCAGGCATTCAGAAAAGAGGTCGTTCATTATGTTACAGCAACCGGCAAGATTGAACCGGAGCTTGAAGTAACCATCTCGCCCGATGTTTCGGGTGAAATCATCGAGCTGCCCGTCAGTGAAGGTGACACGGTCGAAAAAGGGGCATTGCTGTTTAAAATCGAACCTGATGTCTATATCAACCAGGTTGAGCAGAACAGGGCGCGGCTCAATCTCTCGAAATCGCAGAGCCTCGAAGCAAGAGCCAGAAAGCTCAAGGCAGAGGACGATTTCCGCAAAGCCTCCATTCTCCACAGCGACCGGCTGATATCGGACACCGATTACCTGACCGCGAAAACCAACGCTGAAGCGGCAAAAGCCACCTACGAAGCCTCGCTCTTTACCATCAAGCAAAACAAGAGCCTGCTTGACCAGTCGCTCGAACAGCTTGAAAAAACAACCGTATCCAGCCCCATCCACGGAACGGTCATTGAACTGAACAGCAAAAGTGGAGAGCGGGTAGTCGGTACCGGCCAGTTCCAGGGGACCGATGTACTGAGAATCGCGAATCTCGACAGCATGCAGGTGGAGGTTGAAGTAAATGAAAACGATATCGTCAACGTCAGGCAGAGTGACAGGGTTATCGTAAGCGTCGACGCTTTCGGGAAGAGAACATTCGACGGGGTGGTCCGGGAGATATCCAATTCCGCCATAACGGAGGCTGAAGGAACCCAGGAAGAAGTCACCAACTTTTCGGTCAAGATCCGTATTCTTAATCACAATCGTCTGCTCAAACCCGGTATGAGCGCGACCGCCGATATTGAAACTGCCCGTGTACCCGACGCGCTTGTAGTACCTATTCAAAGCGTTACCCTGCGTGAATTCCCTGCTGAAGAAAAGCCGGAAAACGACCTCCCCCCGGCAGGAAACCAGAGAGACAGTCGCCAGGGTGTTTTTGTCGTTGAAAACAGGATCGCCAGATTCCGTCCTGTCGAGACCGGAACAACCGATAATACCCATATCGTTGTTCTGAAAGGGTTAAAGAAAGGCGAAGCGGTTGTTTCAGGAAGCTACTCTGCTATAACGCGACTTCTTGAAGACGGCAGCAGGGTAACTCTGAAAAACGAATGAGCCCCATGACCGATACCGTCATCAACATGCAGGCACTCTGCCGCTTTTATGAAATGGGCGATCAGCAGGTCAGGGCTCTCGACAATATCAACCTGACATTCAAGCGTAACGAATATGTAGCCGTCATGGGACCGTCAGGCAGTGGAAAGTCAACCCTGATGAATATTATCGGCTGCCTTGACACTCCTTCATCGGGCAGATACGAATTCAACGGAAAGAATGTCGCGGAACTGGATGACGACGAGCTTGCGCGAATCAGGAATCGTGAAATCGGCTTTGTCTTTCAGACCTTCAACCTGCTCCCTCGTCTCAACTGTATAAGAAATGTCGAACTTCCGCTCATCTATGCGGGGATCAATGCGGAAGAGCGTTCGGAACGAGCTTGGGAAGCCTTGAAAAAAGTAGGTCTCGGTGACAGGATGACCCACAAACCATCGGAGCTCTCCGGTGGACAGATACAGAGGGTGGCCATAGCAAGGGCGTTAATCAACAACCCCTCGTTGATCCTTGCGGATGAACCGACAGGAAACCTTGATACCGCGACAAGCATGGGTATTATGGAGATTTTCAGCGAGCTGTCCAGAACAGGAAACACTATCATTCTTATAACACACGAGAAGGATATCGCACGCCATGCCCGCCGCATAGTTCGACTGCGAGACGGAAAAATCGAGAGTGATACAGCTAAATAACGAATAGTTGCCTGAGAATATGAAGCGCCTTGGACAGGAATCATACGAAAGCCTCCTGATGGCTGTCGATCAGATCAGAAGCAACAAAACCAGATCGTTTCTTACCGCTCTCGGCGTGATTATCGGCATTGTTTCCATCACCATGATGGGTACGGCAATCAGCGGGATTGACGCTGGCTTCGAAAAAAGCCTTTCGATGCTTGGATATGACGTCGTCTATGTGCAGAAAGGTTCCTGGAACACTATGGGACAGTGGTGGCGCTACCGAAACCGTCCTGATCTGAAAACCGAGTATGCCGGACAGATCAACCGTATTATTGCCGACAATCCTGATTCCGGACTTGAAACGGTAATCCCCCAGATGTCTCACTACAGGGCGTCGGCAAGCTACAAGGAAAGAAACCTCCAGCAGATTTTTGCGCTTGGCACGAACGCCGATTACCTGAGAACAGCTTCGGGTGATCTGTCGGAAGGCAGATTCTTCCTCCCCCATGAATCGGAAAGTGGAGCAATGGTTTGCGTCATCGGCGACGATATCGCTACCGGGCTTTTTCCCGACGAATCCGCGCTCGGCAAGGAAATCAGGCTCAAGAACCGGAAGTTTCGTGTTATCGGGGTCTTTAAAAAACAGGGTAAATTTCTGGGGCTTTTCAGTTTCGACAATCAGATTATCATGCCGTTGACAGCATTTAAAAAAGTATACGGCAGTAACATGTATGTCACCCTGCGGATAAAAATCAGAGAAAAGGTAATGGTCGATGATGCCAAGGAAGAGATACGGGGCATCATGCGCAGAATCAGAAGGCTCTCCCCTGCCAAACAGGATGACTTTGCCATCAATGAGCAAAGAGCCTTTAAAGCCCAGCTCGATCCTATCAAGAACGGTATTGCGGTGGCGGGCATTTTCATAACCGGCATGTCCCTTTTTGTAGGAGCAATCGGTATTATGAACATTACATTCGTGAGTGTAAAAGAACGGACCAGGGAAATCGGGTTGCGAAAAGCTCTCGGAGCAAGAAGACGCACAATACTGCTTCAGTTCCTGATAGAATCGGTCACCATCTGCCTTCTGGGCGGAATCACCGGCCTGATTATCGCTATCTCGATTACGCTGGGGATAGAAAAAATTCTGCCGGAGTTTCCTGTCCGGTTCTCCTCGTTGCTGGTACTGATCAGCCTTGTTGTTTCGGTGCTCACGGGCATATTTTCCGGTCTGGCCCCGGCCATAACAGCCTCCCGCCTCGATCCGGCCGATTCACTGAGGTACGAATAAAAGGAGTGTTGATTTGTTGAACTGTTGAATTGTATCGTGCACGGGAACTTTCTTGTTTTGACTTTTGCCTTTTTACCTTTGACTTGACTTCATGAAACTCCGTGAAACCGTCATACAGGCCGCTTACTCTCTGCGGTCAAACAAACTCCGCTCCTGGCTGACAACCTTGGGAGTGGCTGTCGGTGTTTTCTCGATTATCGCCGTAATGACCGCGCTGCAGGCGGTAGACCGTTCAGTAGCAAGCGGACTGTCAAGCCTGGGCTCTAATACCTTTGAAATCCAGAAATATCCGGCCGCACTCTTCGGGGGACACGGACGCGCCAGATTTATCAACCGTCCCAACATTACTTACAATGAAGGTCTTGCATTCAAAAAACTGATGGCAGGAAAAGCGAAAAATATCGGCCTGCAGGTATCCTCATCAGGGAACCTGGCAATGTATGCCAACCTGACAACAAACCCTGATGTCACTCTCTTTGGTGCCGATGAAAATTTTGCGTCGGCAAACGGATTCGATATTGCAACCGGCAGGAACCTGATCGAAAACGATATCCTTTACTCAAAGAATGTAGCGGTGATCGGCCAGGACCTCCTGAGCACGCTTTTTCCCAGCGGAGAAAATCCTTTGGACAAATCGATCAAGGTCAACGGAAAAGTATATCGCATTGTCGGGGTTTTCATGAAAAAAGGTGCGGCCTTCGGCCAGAGTCAGGACAACCTGATAGCCATCCCCATCAGCCGCTACCTTGCCCATATCAACGTTAAAAGAAGCCTCAGCGTTACAGTGGAAGCTTTTTCGCAAAAAAAATATCAGGCGACCATAGACCAGGCGATCGGTGCCATGAGGGTAGCAAGAGGCCTGACGATCGAAAAGCCGAACGATTTCGAGCTGCGCACCAACGAAGCGCTGGTCGATTCATTCCGCGAATTTCAGCGGACCATCAGTATTGGAGCCTTTATCATCAGCTTTATGGCCCTTGTAACAGCAGGTGTCGGCATTATGAACATCATGCTGGTGAGCGTTACCGAGCGCACGAGGGAAATAGGCATCAGAAAATCGATTGGCGCCCCGAAAAAAAGCATTCTGCGCCAGTTTCTGCTTGAAGCGCTGTTTCTTTCCCTGACGGGCGGTCTGATCGGGATTTTCACGGGAACCGGCGCCGGCAACATTGTAGCGGTGGCGTTCAACATCCCCCCGATTCTCCCTGTGGCATGGATTATCGTATCGATTGCAGTCTGCTCGGCTATAGGCATCTCTTTCGGCCTGTTTCCCGCCTACAGGGCTGCAAATCTTGATCCGGTCGAGGCGTTGCGATCCGGAAAATAGGAGACACCTCGAATAACCTGCTTAGCAGCTCAATCCCTGCGTTGGGTGGCGCTATTAAAGTCCTTTGGTTCCAGACACTAACGTTTAAAGAGCTCAGGCAGGAAAGACAGTGTCGAGGCGAAATGTGACACCTGCTGCAACATGTTCGGCTCTCCCTCGGCCATGCTCTTAAAACGTCTTGCCGCCCCCTCCCATGTAGAAAACCCTTCATCAACCGCATACCATGCAGGGAGAACGTTTTCCTCGATCCATTTCCAGCGGTGTTCGGGATTGGTCACGCTTCTGTTGCCGGTAAGTGTATCGAAATAACCAAAATGATCGGCAAACGATGCCCTCGAAACAGAACCGGAAGGAGCAGCCTCCCCGAAATTC
>JAKSDB010000073.1 GCA_022360415.1 Chlorobiales bacterium | reverse complement strand
TCCGTAATGCCGCCTTCCCGCTCTTCAAGAGTTTCACCAACGCACATGATGACCTGCAAACCTTCCGCAAGCGCTTTCCTGACCCTGAGATTCACCGTTTGGTTGGTTTCGCCGAAATACTGCCTGCGTTCTGAATGGCCGGTAATAACATATGCGCTCCCGAGAGATTTCAGCATTCGCACCGAAACTTCACCGGTAAAAGCACCGTCATCTTCATAGTGGCAATTCTGCGCGACAAGCCGGACATCGCTCGACCCGATAGCTTTTCCTACCTCCGTCAGAGCGGGAAAAGCCGGAGCAATACCGACCTCACAACCATGAGTGCCTTCTCCAAGCTGCTCGAGAATCGCCGTAGCAAGGTCACCGGCCTCGGCAACCGTCTTGTTCATTTTCCAGTTACCTACAACAATTTTTTTCCGCATAACGGATAGTTACCTGAATTGAGCGATTGTCAAATAAACTCTCCATTATTGAGCATGTGCTGAAACGCTCGGTTTAGGAGTTAATAGTCGGTTACAACATCCCTGTAGATTTTGTCGATCTGCTCTATCGGGAAGTTGTGTTTTCCCGAACGGGCATCCCTGAGCATAACCTCAGACTGGTTTACCGAAACAATCCGGCCATGCCATACCCTGTCCTCTCTGGTGATGAGGTTTACCTCCTGATCGACCAGGTCGATGTTACCTGCAATCTCTGCGGCTTTATAGACAATCTGACGTTTCCCCATGGTTCAATCGTTTTTTGTGGTGCTATTTAACAAAAATCTCCAGTATCTCATAGTGAAGTTGCCCGTTTGGCACAGTTATCTGCACTTTTTCTCCGACGGTTTTTCCGAGAAGGCCCCTCCCTACAGGAGAACGAACGGATATTCTCCCCAGGTCGGTATCCGCTTCCTCGGATGAAACCAGTGTATACTCGATAATCTCTTCTTCGACCATCAGGTTTTTCAGTCTTACCGACGTCAATATGTAAACTCTGTCCGTTCTTATCTGCTTCGGGTCGAGAATCGTCGCTCTTGTCAGCTTGTTTTCGAGTTCCCCGATGCGGCTTTCCAGCTGCCGCTGTTCTTCCCGGGCCGCCTCATATTCTGCATTTTCGCTCAGATCACCATGTGCTCTTGCTTCGGCGATTTTTTCCAGAACTTCCGTCCTGACATCGCTTTTGAGCCTGTTCAGTTCATCTTTCAACCTGTTGTATCCCTCTTTTGTCAGGTACACTCTGTCGCTCATGAGATGTTGCTTTTTATATATAGTTTGCTTCCCTCTTCTTTCACAAGGGAGCTCTGCTTTTTGTCAATAAAAAAAGTAAAGCCAGCCACATGCTGCTGACTTTACCTCTCTTCATGTATAGAAAATAATGTACGATTCTTTGCACTGCCTGCAAAGCAGGTTTTTACAGGTTAAAGGCGAAATAAACATTGCTGCCGCCTCGGCTGACCAGCAGGAACAGCAGTTCCCCCTGCTTCATCTTGCCGACCATCGATAAATACTGCTTGTATGATGTTATGTTTTTCCTGTTTACCGCCTTGATGACGTCTCCGTTACGCAAGCCTGCACGGTAAGCATTACTTGCGGGGTTAACATCCGTGACGACCACCTTTCCTGCATCAACCTGCAACCTGTACCTCGACGCAAGATCGGGCGACATTGGTGCGGCACTGAAGCCAAGCAGGTTACTCATCTCCTGCTGCTGCTCGTCTGCCACAGGCTGGTCGGGAAGCTCGTCAAGTTTCACTGAAAGTGTTTTCAACGCACCGTCTCTCCATACCAAAAGCTTGATTGTCGTTCCTGGTGACGTTCTTGCAACGGTATTACGAAGCTCTATGGTATCCCTGATCTTTTTCCCGTTTATTTCAAGGATCACATCGCCGGTTTTCATACCGCCGGCTTTCGCGGGACTGTTGTCAACGACCGTACTGACAAGAGCGCCTTCAGCTTTATTGAGCTTTAACCCTTTCGCAATGTTCTCGTCCACATCCTGTATCGTTACACCAAGCCATCCACGGGTAACCTTGCCTGTCTTTACGAGCGACTGCATGATCTGCCGGGCCATGTTTGAAGGCACCGCAAAGCCAATGCCTTGAAAACCGCCGGTACGACTCGCTATCGCTGTGTTGATACCGACAAGCTCTCCATTGATATTGACAAGGGGACCGCCCGAATTGCCCGGATTGATAGCAGCGTCGGTCTGAATAAAATCCTCATAGTCGGCAAGACCAACATTTGCACGGCCCTTCGCACTGACAATCCCCTGTGTCACCGTCCGGGCAAGATTCTCTCCGAGAGGACTGCCGATTGCAATAACCCACTCGCCGACACGCAGGGCGTCGCTGTCACCAATAGCAATCGGCTTCAGGTCTTTCGCTTCGGCTTTAATGACAGCAATGTCTGTTTTTGGGTCGGTACCAATTACTTTCGCCTGCACCTTTCTGTTGTCATGGGTTCTGATATAAATGGTATCAGCCTTGTCGACAACATGATTGTTTGTCAGAATGTATCCGTCAGCGCTGACGATAACTCCTGAACCAAGTCCACGCAACACTTCCTTGCGGGTATCAGGCCTTTCCCTCCGTCCAGGAGACTCAAAAAAGTCATCGAAAGGGCTGCCGAAAAGGTCAAAGGGTGAAATAAATCTCCGGTTGACGGTTTTTTCGGTAAAAATAGTTACAACCGAAGGCGTAGCCGATTCGGCAATCTGTACGAAGGCTTCGTTGAAATCCCTTAATGTACGGATCGGTTTATCCTGAAAGGTATTGGCGGCCGAAGCCAGATTGATATGGTTGGTAACCGCCACCTTGCTTTTTTTTGCAGGGAAGGTAAACTCCAGGTTTGAAAAAACCAGACCGCCTATGGCCACACCAGCCAGAATCAATACCAGATAAGATAGTTTGTTCTTCTTCATCTTGTTCCACATTTGTTCATGTTATCACGTAAATGACAATTGTAATACCGGTTACGATCCGGCATCTCAGCTCTTGCCGAGTACCTCAAGTGCTTCAACGGTACGCAAACCGGCCCTCATCTTGTTCATGGTTTCCTCATATTCGTTCAGAGGGACAGAATCGGCAACAATACCACCCGCTGCCTGGAAATAAATGATACCGTCCCTGACAACCATTGTGCGTATGGCTATCGCCGTTTCAAGCTGTCCCCGGAAATCTATAAAGCCGACCGCCCCGCCATATAGCCCGCGCTTTTCTTCCTCCAGCTCATATATGATCTCCATGGCCCTTACCTTGGGCGCGCCGGTCAGGGTGCCTGCCGGGAAACATGCCCAGAACGCATCCATAGGAGTGTAATTATCCCGCAGTTCTCCCCTGACATTGCTGACAATATGCATGACGTGCGAGTATCGTTCGATTATCATCATCTCATTGGTTTCAACCGTACCTGTCTTGGCAATCCTGCCGATATCGTTACGGCTCAGATCGATAAGCATCAGATGTTCAGCAAGCTCCTTCTCATCGGATAACAGATCCTTTTCAATCAAAGCATCCTCTTCATATGTCTTCCCCCTCGGCCTGGTGCCGGCAATTGGACGCGTATCGACGATTTTTCGTCCTTTTTCGTCCGTACTGACCTTGACAAGCAGTTCCGGAGACGAGCCCACTATATCAAAATCCCCCATATCGAAATAATACAGATATGGTGACGGGTTAATGGTGCGCAGCATGCGGTATACATCAAAAGGCTTTGTATTCAGCTTGCGTTCGAGCCTTTGTGAAACCTGGACCTGAAAAATATCGCCGGCCCTGATATGTTCCTTGGCAACAAGAACCTTGTCGAGATAATCCTTTTTAACGGTGTTGGAAACAACGTCCTCATGCTTTTCAGGTTTTAACTGTACCCTTTCCCTGTCGAGAGGTTGAAACATTTTTCCGCGAATGGCTTCTATTGCCTGTTCCGCTCTGCTCCGGTCGTTCTCGTCAAGGTAATTGACAACAATGAACACCTTGTGCTTGATATTGTCGAAAACAACCAGTTTGTCACAGAACAGCAGGAAAACGTCGGGAAGGGCTGAAGGATCGGGTTTCCGGGGCGAAGGGATCCGTTCAACCAGATGCATGGTATCGTAACTGAAATAGCCGAACGCTCCGGATGTAATCATCGGTGAAGACCCGACCGTACTTTCCGTCCGATGGGACGATCCGAACGCCCCGAGACAGAGGTCGATTACTTTCCGCAGATCTTTTTCCCCTGCAACCAGCTCTTCAAGGCCTCTGAAACGCTCATCCCTGACCTCGAGGGAGATATTTCCATCAACCGAACCTTCAAGGATCGCTACCGGATCAATCGCTATGTAGGAAAAGCGCGCAAGCTTCTCTTCTCCCTCAACTGATTCAAGCAGACAGGAATAAGCATCCTGAAGCTTGAGATATACCGATACGGGTGTTTCCGTATCTGCAAGAACTGTCTTGACAAGAGGATTGAGGACAAAACCGGCAGCGCGACCTGAATGTACCATAAATCAGCGCAATGAATGAATGATGCAGATGCTTAATTAAAAGAAAAAATCACTATCATGAAACAAGAGCTAATCCTGTCAAACCTTTACCCCCTTACTGATTTTTCATGGAGAAAGTTCATTCCGAAAAGAAGCTGACCTTCCTCAAATGGCTGACAGCGCTGACCCTGTCTCCGGGAATACTGTTTTCAGCAGGGTATCTTGCCGTCTATCTGGTGACGAACATCTATCTCAACAGAGATTTCAAGGATACCATTCAGCAGGAAGTGGAAACAGCAACAGAGAACCTTTTTGATTTTTCAGTCGAAAAGCTTCATGCAGGAATCAGTCTCCGCTCTGTTACGCTGCGCAATCTTGAACTCAGACCAGTCAGAAAACAGGTTCAGGGCAACTATAGCGGAAGTACGATCCCGAACATCTCCATTGAACAGATAAACCTGTGCAATCTTCTTTTCAGCAAGAAATGTGCAGAAAATTCAACAAGAGAAATAACAAAACAGATCCTTGAAAGTAATCATCTCTCTGTTTTCTCGCACAATCAATGAACCATCATGCCGGTTCTGTGCCAGCGAACGGAGCTGATCTTTTCTACAGGGTTCATCAGGGATATATCCGGATTCCACGACCAGTAAACCATCAATGCCTGGCCGATCACATCGCGTTCAGAAAGAAATCCCCAGAAACGGCTGTCAAGACTGTTATCCCTGTTATCCCCCATAACAAAGTAATAGTTCTGTTCAATGGTGTAGGTATCGGCAGGCAGGCCGTCAACCATGACCCTGCCCCCTGCAAAGCCGATTCTGTGCCCCTCTTCCGCAATCAGTGACGCGTAAAGGTAGTAGCTTTCTTCATTCAAAGCCACAACATCACCCTTGCGCGGTATACGAACAGGTCCGTAATTATCCTTATTGTATCCGGAAAACCTCGGGAACACCTGCTGGTCGGAATATTCTGCTGGAATAATATCGGCAAGAAACTGGGCATGCTCCGGTAAAGATACCTCCTTGCCGTTAACGAGCAGTTTCCTGTCCCTGATTTCCAGAGTATCTCCACTCACGGCAACACATCGCTTGATATAGTTTAATGATCTGTCTTTGGGAAATTTGAAAACAACAATATCCTCCCGTTCGACAGAATCTATTCCCGGCAGCCGGATATCGGTAAAAGGCACCTTTGCTCCGTAAACATATTTGTTGACAAACAAAAAATCACCGGCAAGCAGCGTGTTCTCCATGGAACTTGTCGGTATACGATACGATTCTATGACAAAAACCCTTATGACCGTTGCTAAGACCAGCGCGATAATCAGCGCCTCGAACCACTCTTTTGAATGTTGTTTTCCCGTTTTTTCCTTCCCTTTTCCCAAGACCTTTGTTTTTTTTTTTAATGTTACACCCACCCTGAATCCCGGGCTGCTTTTTCTTTGACGTTTTCCATCCTTTTATCTTGCGGCTCTCCTTTGGCTTACTGGTTACCTGTTCACTAACTTGCCGCCCAACAATATTCGCCTTTCGACGACGAGTAACCCGCTTCGCTGAGTACGAATACGAAAGAGCAGAAGCTTTTCCCTGCCGTCAAGCTATCGAGCAATCCCGCTCTCCTCACAGCACCTGGCCCATTAGCAATCTTAAGCACTCATTCTTCATCGTTCATTGCTCCTCACTCAGCACGGGCAGACACAAGGGTCTGCCCCTACAGTTCAACGAATTCAACAAATAAACAAATCAACAATCCCGCATGCGGGATTTCATTCTCACTGATCGTCCATATTCAGTACGGCAAGAAATGCCTCTTGGGGAACTTCCACACGCCCGACCTGCTTCATACGCTTTTTACCTTCCTTCTGTTTTTCCAGGAGTTTTCGTTTCCTGCTGATATCTCCGCCATAGCACTTGGCCAGAACATTCTTTCTCATTGCGGAAATGGTCTCACGGGCGATCACCCGGCTTCCGATCGCAGCCTGAATGGCAACTTCATACATTTGCCTCGGTATGATCCCCCTGAGCTTCTGGCAAAGCTTTCTTCCCCACTCGTAGGCTTTTGAACGGTGAACGATCGTAGAAAGCGCGTCAACCGGCTCACTGTTGAGAAGCACATCGAGCTTGACAAGGTCCGATGCACGATAACCGATGTATTCATAGTCCATCGAGGCATATCCCTTCGATACCGATTTGAGCTTGTCGTGAAAGTCAAAAACAATCTCGGCAAGGGGAAACTCGAATTGCAGGTTTACCCTCGAAGTATCGAGATAATCGGTATTCTTGTACTCGCCCCGCCGTTCCATGGCAAGTTTCATGATATTGCCGATGTATTCGGCCATTGTGATAATATGAACACTGACATAGGGTTCTTCAATCTGACTGATCGATCCCGACTCGGGCATTTTTGAAGGGTTATCGACCTCAAGCGTCCCCCCGTCGGTCGAGATAACCCGGTATTCAACGTTGGGAACCGTTGTTATGATGTTAACCTGATACTCCCTCTCCAGTCTCTCCTGTATGATCTCCATATGCAGCAGGCCAAGGAATCCGCATCTGAAACCGAATCCAAGCGCAGCAGATGTTTCAGGAGTATAGACAAGCGAGGCGTCATTCAACGAAAGTTTTTCAAGCGACTCCCGCAGATCTTCGAACTCATCCGAGTTCACCGGATAAAGACCGCTGAAAACCATTGGCTTGACATCCTTGTAGCCCGAAAGTCTTTCCTTTGCCGGGGCATCCGCGAGAGTGACGGTGTCACCAACCTTGGCATCCCTGACATCTTTAATCGAGCAGATAAGGTAACCGACATCTCCCGATTCAAGCGTCGGGGAAGGTTGCCTTTTGAGGCCCATTGTTCCTATCTCGTCAGCGACAAACACCTTGTTGTTCGCAAAAAACCTGACCCTCGTTCCTTTCTTCAGAACGCCGTCCACAATACGCAGATAAACGATCGCCCCCCTGTATGCATCAAACACCGAATCAAAAATCAGAGCTCTCAAAGGGAGCACACGGTGATCGACCGGCGCCGGAATCCGCGCAATAATAGCATCGAGCAGGACATCGACCCCGATACCGGCTTTTGCCGATACTTCAACAATCTCGTTTCTTTCAACACCCATGAGATCGATAATCTGCTGGGCAACGCCCTCCACATCCGCGGAAGGCAGGTCGATTTTATTGATGACAGGTATAATTTCCAAACCCGCTTCAACGGCAAGATAAAGATTAGCTATGGTCTGGGCTTCAACACCCTGTGTTGCATCGACCACGAGCAGCGCGCCCTCACATGCGGCCAGAGAGCGTGAAACCTCGTAGCTGAAATCAACATGTCCCGGAGTATCAATAAGGTTCAGAATATAGCTGTCACCGTTGACAGCCTTGTAATGCATCCGGATCGCGTGACTTTTAATGGTGATCCCTCTTTCACGCTCGAGCTCCATATCATCAAGCACCTGTTCGGCCATCTGGTTGTGTTGAAGGGTATTCGTCGCTTCCAGAAACCGGTCAGCAAGCGTGGATTTGCCATGATCTATATGAGCTATGATACAGAAGTTCCTGATGGCATCAACTACCGTATTGCTCGAAGGCATACACTGTTCATATTTGATTGAAAATATACTGATGGCCCGAATCGTGTGGTTGCCGCACTCAACCCGGACCCGTAAAAAACACCGGGGAATATAATGAATCCGGTTCCCCTATGAAAACGACGGACACTCCTCTTCACAGCGAAACCCCCGGCAGAATTCGGCCGCACTCATTCTGCGTTTACCCTCCATCTGAAGAGAGAGGATCTCGACCCACCCGTCAAGCCCTATGACATACAACCGGCTCCCGTCCGTCGAAAGGTTTCCGGGGACCATTGCCTGCTCTTCCTGCTCGGGACGCAGAAAGTCGGCAGAAACAGCCCTGTAAACCTTCACTTTCCTGTGATTGAAAACCGTCCAGGCCGTCGGTCTGGGTGAAAGGCCCCTGATAAAATCACAAATGGCATCGACAGGCTCGGCCCAGTCAATGCGGGTGTTTTCTGAAGTCAGCTTCGGGGCTCTGGTCGCCCGGGATTCATCCTGCGGCTGCGGCACCGCCTTAGCGTCTCTTATCAGTTCCAGTGTTTTAACAACTGTCCCGGCACCGATAACCGATAACCGCTCCGCAAGCTCTCCCGCCGTTTCCTCCGGCCCGATCGCTGTTTTTTCCTGAAGTACGATATTCCCGGTATCTACACGTTTTTGCAGGAAAAAGGTTGTCACTCCCGTTTCAGTGTCACCGTTGATTATCGCCCAGTTAACAGGGGCAGCGCCTCTGTAACGGGGAAGCAGTGACGCATGAAGATTGAACGCCCCTGCCTTGGCCTGTTCAAAAACCGAAGGAGGAAGTATACGAAATGCCGCAACGACAATAACGTCAGGCCTGTACCGGGCAACTGTTCCCGCAAAGCGAGGGTCCTTCACATTATCGATTTCAAGCACTGTAATACCCAGCTCTCTGGCGCTTTTTTTCACCGGCGTCGGCTCGGGTTCGGATCGACTGCTCTTTCTGGGCTTGTCTTTGCCCGTAACCACAAGAACTATTTCGAAATCGGTGTCTGCTTTTGCAATAGCGCGAAGGGAAGGGACCGCAAACTCCGGCGTTCCCATAAAAATGATCCTCATTGAAAGAAACTGTTTTTCATTTTCACTTCGCTTCGTCATATGCTTCATGCGCAGCCACAGGATAGCCGGTACTGATCTCGCCGCGGGTTATTGCATCAAGCTCTCTCTGGATTTTTCTGCGGTTTCTCCTCTGCATGCGGTCGACAAACAGCATCCCGTCAAGATGATCGATCTCATGCTGCAGAACGCGCGCGGTCAGCCTGTCGAACTCTCCAATATGCTCCTCGAAATGTTCATCGCGGTATTTGAGCTGTATGGCCGAAGGGCGAACAACTTCCCCCCTTACTTCGGGAATGCTGAGGCATCCCTCTTCCATCGAGCTGAACCCTTTCACGCCGAGAAGGTGTGGATTGATAACTACCAAAGGAGAAGCACCTTCATAACCATCGGCCACAGAAATATCGACCACAAGCACTCTTAAGGAAACTCCAACCTGGGGAGCGGCAAGCCCTATCCCTTCGGCATTCCGCATGGATTCGAACATATTCCCTACAAGCTCTTCAAGCTGTATATCAGGCCCTTTCAAAGGCTTTGCTTTTCGGCGAAGCACTTCATCACTGTATGTATTTATCGGCAGTATCATGTCATTCTGTACTGAGCATTTCAAACTCTGATTACCAAACCTTTCGACAGGGTAAAAAGTTGCCCTTTCTCCCCCCTCGCCAAGCCGTCACAGCAGGCATAAAGTGACCTGACGATCACCGGTTGCATAATGCCGCTTTCCCCTGCATTTGCCAATATCAGCCTGATTTTCCTTAAATTAGATACGATTATTAATGAAAGATGACAATGAAAAAACATTTTGCGATATACTTTTTCTCTTTCTTCCTGCTCTTTCTGTCAGCAGGAGCAGACCTTGCGGCTGTCGATGCGACGCCGCAGCAGGTGCCCGGCCCCACGGTTTCTGCAATGACTGAAACTGCCGTCGATACCACTGAAGCCGGGCCGACACCGCCGGCTATAATCGACGACAAGGAAGTAATAAGGGCCTTTTCCGATTCACTGATACAACAAAGCGGATTCCCTGTCACTGTAAACAACAACGAGGTTTTTCGTCTCTACGGCAAGATCGGCACTATTGAAGCCGAGGAAAGAGCACGTAAAACGTCGAAACTCCTTACCGGTTTCTTTCGTTCATCCACCCCGGTCGATTCACTCACAATCGTTGAAGGGGAAACCCTGACCGCGATCAGAACATCCCGGAACATCATCGCTGCGTTCAGTGAAGAAGATGCTGCCGCTGAAAGTATGACACTTTTCGAATTTGCTGATTCGGCACTTGCAAGAATTTCAAACCAGGCTGAACAATTCCGGGAAGAAACCAGCGGTCAAAACATAGTGCTAAGCGTTCTTAAGTCGCTTGCGCTGCTTATTGCTCTTGCAATTTTCTGGCACTACCTGAACAAATTCTTCGATCTCATCGACGGCTGGATACAGAAGATCAGGCTTCATCACAGCTCAAGCAGCCACAACAAGCTCGTACAGCTTCTCTCCCCCGACCACATTGCATCGACACTCGGGTGGTTCAGCAGGATAATGGAGCTTTTTCTGAAAGTCCTCCTGATCTATGCCTATCTGACCACGATGCTGAGCTTTTTCCCCTGGACCGAGGATTTGTCAACCAACCTGCTTGCATTCGTTCTCGATCCGGCAAGAAAAATATCCAATGAATTTGTCAACCTGATCCCCAATTTCATAGCGATCATCATCCTGATCACGATTGTCCGCTACCTTGGAAAATTCAGCGATATTATCTTCAGAAACATAGCAAAGGGAGAACTTAAGCTCGGAGGGTTTGATGTTGAATGGGCGGAGCCCACCAGAAAAATCGTCAAGATTGTGCTGTACTTCATACTATTGTTCCTGCTTTTTGCGTCGCTTCCCCTTGCCAACAACAAAACCGTACTTGCATTTGCAATTTTTCTCGGGCTAACCGCGTCACTCAGCGCAATACCCACGATACAGAACCTGTTTACAGGGATCATGCTCAATTACACCGGATCTTTCAGGGTCGGTGACAGGGTAAAGCTCGGCGACATTACCGGTGACATCGTTTACAAGGGACCTCTTGTCATCAGGATCAAAAACCTGCTCAACGAAATCGTTCTCATACCCAACACAACAGCTTCCCGCTCAAGAATTATAAATTACACAGAGTCGGTTCAGAAAAACGGACATCTTTCCCTGGAGCTGCAGCTCTATTTGAAGGAAAACATCAAAACTGAAGCACTTCGTGAACTGGTGGTCGATGCTGCAATGGGAACGGACGGGATCATGCTCGATCCAAAACCGGTATTTCTCAGGACCGAAACAAAAAACGGATCATCGGGTTACAAACTCAGGGTAAGCACAAAAGAAGAGAAAAATCTTGAAACGGTCTATTCCAGGCTTTTTCAGAACGTGCAGAACAAGCTTCAGGAAAACAATTACACACTCTACTGAACAGGCAGGTCTTTAACACTGTCCACTGCAATCAAACAACAGCTATGGTTTCATCAAAGAAAAAAAACAGACAGGCTCTTTCTCAAAAGGCTGAAGAAGCGGAGAATCTTTTCAAAGAGTTGATGAAAGCGCAAGGATACCGGTGCACCAGGGAAAGAATAACGGTGCTGAAAGAAATCTACGAGTCGGACAACCACCTTGACGCTGACGAAATATTTGTACGGTTGAAAAAAAAGGGGGTCAGCATATCCCGGGCAACAGTCTATCACACGCTCGACCTGCTGTTCAAGTTTCACCTCGTCAACAAAATTGACCTTGGGCACAAACATACGCATTATGAAAAGTC
>JAKSDB010000212.1 GCA_022360415.1 Chlorobiales bacterium | reverse complement strand
GTTTATCGTGGCCGATTATCCTCGTGAGTCGAGATTGATCGGGACTGCCCGTGAGATCAATAATTACAAATCATTCTGGTGCGCAGAGAAGATCAGGAGTACAATGCTTGAGTTCGAACTGAAGCATGGGCGGAAGCCACTGACGGCATTGATGGGGTTGGCATTCAAGCCGGATATTGACGATCTCCGGGAAAGTCCGGCAAAATACATTGTGCAGAAAGTAATGCAGAGTGAGCAGGATAATTTCCTGGTAGTTGAGCCGAATATCCAAGAGCATAGCGTCTTTAAGCTGACAGATGTCGAGGCGGCTTATGACAAGGCAGACATTGTCTCTTTTCTTGTTGCTCATAAGGAGTTTAAGGCACTTGAGTGGCGAAATGACAAGACTCTTCTCGATTTTGCCGGGGTGTTTAAACGCACTTGATCCTAAATTGAGCATTTGCTGAAACGCTCGGTTTAGGTTGATGCTGTTCTGAGCCTTTGATTTATGTATTCCCCAACCTTCTAAAACAATTTTTTGTGTATACCCCTCAAAAAAGACAAAAGGTCTTGATTGTGTTCGGGACCCGTCCAGAAGCGATCAAGATGGCTCCACTGGTAAAGGAGTTTGAAAAACATCCAGATACATTTCAGACAGTAGTTGCCACGACTGGTCAGCATCGTGAGATGCTCGATCAGGTGCTGCAATTATTCGAGATCACACCTCATTATGATCTCAATATCATGAAGAAAGGGCAGGATCTTTATGATGTGACATCTCGTGTGTTGCTTGGTATGCGGGATGTGTTGCGGGATTCCAAACCCGATATGATATTTGTTCATGGAGATACCACAACGACGGCTGCGGCAGCTCTTGCCGGGTTTTACGAGCAAATTCATGTTGCCCATATTGAGGCAGGACTGAGAACATATAATCGTTACAGCCCCTGGCCGGAGGAAATGAACCGTCAGCTGACCGGCAGGCTGGCAACCTTGCATTTTGCTCCTACACAGTTAAGCAGAGAGAATCTGTTGAGTGAAAATATTCCGGAAGAACAGATTACGATGACCGGGAACACGGTCATCGACGCATTGTATTGGGTGTTGAATAAGATTGAATCGACACCTGATATTGAAAAACAGGTGCTTGCGATCTTAAGCGGGTTTGGATTGCCTGAATCTATCGTCAATACATGGGGCTCGGCAAGTGTTGATACTCGTAAGCTTGTCTTGATAACCGGTCATCGTCGGGAAAACTTTGGTGACGGTTTTTTCAATATCTGCCATGGAATCAGGGAACTGGCTGATCGGTATAAAGGTGTTGATTTTGTGTATCCCATGCATTTGAATCCTAATGTCCGCAAACCGATTCAAGAGGTTTTTGGGCGGACATCGGTTGACGCTACGGGAAAGCTTGGAAATGTTCATTTCATCGAGCCACTTGATTATTTGCCATTTGTTTATCTCATGAACAAGTCGTATCTGGTTCTCACTGATTCCGGAGGTATACAGGAAGAGGCTCCCGGGCTTGGAAAACCAGTTCTCGTTATGCGTGATACGACTGAACGCCCTGAAGCTCTTGATGCAGGGACGGTTCGGTTAGTTGGAACTAATAAGGATTTAATTGTGAAAGAAGTAAGTGGATTGCTGGATGATGATGAACATTATCTTCGGATGTCGGGAGCGCATAATCCCTATGGGGACGGGTATGCTTGTGCGAGGGTGGTACAGGCGGTTAAGGATTTGCAAGGAGAGATTGCCTGCTGATACGACTTTGATATTGTTGTTTGCTTCCCCCCATTTCCTGCTAACTATTACCTATATTACCCCTAAAACACAAAAGTCTTATAACTATGGAACATATTCATCCTGTGTTTGACCAGATCCTTTGCCGTGCAGACAAGGAACGGATGCTCGGGCAGCGGGGCTGTACCTTGTGGTTGACCGGCTTGTCGGGTTCGGGAAAGACAACGCTCGCCCGGTCTACTGAAAAGGAGCTGGCGGCACAGGGGTTTCTTACCCAGGTTCTGGACGGTGACAATATCAGGACCGGTATCAATAACAACCTTGGATTCGGAGAAGAGGACAGGCGTGAAAATATCCGCAGGATCGCAGAGGTGACGAAACTGTTTGTCCAGTGCGGGGTTGTGACCATGAACAGCTTTATCAGTCCTTCCCAGGAAATGCGTGACATGGCGAAGGAAATTATCGGGCCGGGTGATTTCTTCGAGGTGTTTGTCGATGCGCCTCTTGAGGTCTGTGAGGAAAGGGATGTGAAAGGTATCTATAAAAAGGCGAGAGCCGGGCAGATTCCCAACTTTACCGGTATCAGCGCGCCATACGAAGCCCCCGAAAACCCGGATATTCATGTCCGGACCGGAGGACGAAGCGTCGAGGAGTGCGTGAAGCAGATCACCCGGTTCGTGATGTCGAGAATCACTATTCAGGATATCGGCGAATTGTGATGTCTGCGGGAGAACCGACAATCGATAAAACAGTAACAATGCAGGTTACGTAATGCTGATTTTGCACAAAGTATTGCCGCTCTTCTTTCTCCCTTTGGGGCTGGGAATTTTGACTGTCATGTTCGGCACTCTTTTCAGAAAACGTTTTTTTGTGTGGGCAGGAATAGCATTGCTCTGGTTTTTTGGTGCACCGCTGGTCGGCGATTTTTTAATCAGGCAGATTGAAGGGGTTGAGACTCGTGTTGCTGTTGACTCTCTTGATGGAGCGGATGCTGTCGTGGTGCTTGGAGGAGTGATTACACAGGTGCCCGGAGTTCGATACGGTGAATGGGGCAATACTGTAGACAGGTTCGACGGCGGAGTGGAGGTGTTCAGTGCGGGTAAAGCACCTTTACTGATTTTTATGGGTTCAAAAAGGCCCTGGATGCCTGATGAGAAACCGGAAGGGGAGATTCTTGCAGAGCGTGCGAAAAGGCTTGGAATTCCGGAAACGGCTATATTGGTAACCGGGAAAGTTGGCAACACTGCTGATGAAGCGAAAGCAGCGAGGGGGATACTATCGCGGAATGCAAAGCCGCATGTTATTCTGGTGACGAGTGCGTTCCATATGAAGCGCGCAACTTTGCTGTTCAGAAAAGCCGGAATGAAAGTGCAGCCTTTTCCTGTTGATTTCCGAGGCAGTTATTATAAGGAGCTGACGCTGATTGATTTTCTGCCGGGCGCGAAGGGTCTCGAGAATTCGGAAATTGCGATACGGGAGATCCTTGGAATACTTTATTACAGAATTTTTGGCGGGTTAATGTAAATAAAAACAGCATAGAGTGGATTTAGACAAAGAACTTACGTTGGCGGTAAAGGCGGCCATTGATGCAGGCCGTGTGATTATGGAAGCGTATGGGTCGAGTGACTTTGAGGTTGAGAAAAAGGGCGATAATTCTCCACTGACGAAAGCCGACAGGGCAGCACATGAGGTGATCATGCATGAACTGGAAAGTTCGGGATTACCGGTTTTAAGCGAGGAAGGCAAAGAGACGGTCTATGATGAGAGAAAAAAATGGAAGAGATTCTGGCTTGTCGATCCTCTTGACGGTACGAAAGAATTTGTTTCACGCAACGGTGAATTCACAGTCAATATTGCCCTGGTAGAGAATGGAAAACCTGTGCTCGGTGTTGTCTATGTTCCTGTTCTCGATGAGCTGTTCTACGGTGCGGACGAAAAGGGAGGATATTATATCAGCGGCATGAGCAGCTGGTTTGACGCTAGAGAGGGTCTTTTTAACAGTGCATACCGGTTGCCTCTGGAGCAGAAAGAACGACCGTACCGGGTAGTCGGCAGCCGTTCGCATATGGACGACCTTACCATTGCATTCATTGATTCCCTCAAGGATGAATATCCTGATCTCGATATCGTACAGAGGGGAAGCTCTCTGAAGATATGCATGGTTGCAGCTGGCGATGCCGATATTTATCCCCGTTTCGGCCCTACCATGGAATGGGACACCGCTGCCGGTCACGCGGTCGCCAGAGCGGCCGGGAAGAATATGGTTGAAGTCGGAACCGGAAACGAACTGAAATATAACAAGGAGGAGCTGCAGAACCCTTATTTTATTGTCTGGTAAAGAGCTGCATTACATTCTTATTGAAGTGAATCTCAGTTTGCCGTGCTTCGATTGCATCGTTGATCCCGATTTACCTCGATGCAACCGGGACTCATGACAATAAATGGAGGCGCCAAGAAAAGAGGCGTGAAAAAAATTGCATCGGTTAAAAAGCCCCGAAAAAGTTGGGGCTTTTTTTATGCGGTGGGCGGCTTGGAAAGAGAGATCTGTACGTTTTCGGGAATCATGGTGCTGACATCGTTCGCCGGGATGATGAATTTATTGTAATCGGTATGTTCTGTTTCGTTATGCAGGATTCCTCTTGCTGTGCCTGCAGTCAGCGTGGCAAAATGGCTGGCAATTACATGGGGGAGGATAAAGACCTTTTCTTCCTCCTTTTCAAGAAGTTTCCAGCTCTCGGGATCAAGAGCGAAGACACAACTGATGGTGAGCTCGATGAACGGATCTTTTGCGGTCTGTGGTTCCTGACTTTTTTCCTGATTCACAAATTTGTGGTTGAAAAGGACTTTGACCAGTTGTTTCTGCTTGTCGACGCCAAAGTTGATGCCGGCCTGAATGGAAACAGGTTTTCCGTCCATGAACCTGTCAGGATGAATGTCCATCTGTTCCGTTTTAATGTTTATCAGTGCGAAATTTATACGGTGCTCTTTCTTGTCTGCCATTGTATTTTTGGTTTGTTTGTTGTGAAATGATAAAGTTTGCTTTTCTGCCCGGGTTCAATGTAAGAAAACTATTGATGAATCTATCTAATCGACGCACTATACCCGTTGTTTTTTTACTTGTGAAATGTGAATCTTGATCTTTTGATCCAACTATTATGAAAGGAATTATACTTGCCGGAGGATCGGGTACGAGGCTCTATCCGGTGACGAAAGGAATATCCAAACAATTGCTGCCGGTTTATGACAAACCGATGATCTACTATCCTTTGAGTACGTTGATGTTAGCGGGTATACGTGACGTGCTGGTAATCTCAACTCCGATTGATCTGCCTTTGTTTGGCAGGATGCTGGGAGGCGGTAGCGAATGGGGGATAGCTCTTTCCTATGTAGAACAGCCGTCGCCTGACGGATTGGCACAGGCATTTTTGCTTGGCGAGGAGTTTATCGGTGATGATGACGTTTGTCTTATCCTCGGGGACAACATTTTTTTCGGGTACGGATTTACAGGTATGTTGCGAAATGCTGTTCGGAGTGTCAGTGAGGATCGTGTTGCAACTATATTCGGTTACTACGTCAACGACCCCGAACGCTATGGCGTTGCCGAGTTTGATGAAGCCGGTAATGTACTTTCCATTGAGGAGAAACCCGATGATCCAAAATCGAATTATGCGGTCGTTGGCTTGTATTTCTACACGAACGATGTCATAGAGGTTGCAAAAAACGTAAAGCCTTCTTCGAGAGGTGAGCTTGAAATTACATCAGTGAACGAGCATTTTCTGCACCATGGAAAGTTGCGGATGTCGATTATGGGTCGAGGGTTTGCGTGGCTTGATACGGGAACCCATGATTCTTACCAGGAGGCCGGAAACTTTATCGAGACGGTAGAGAAACGCCAGGGCCTGAAGATCGCCTGCCCGGAAGAGATTGCATGGCGTAACGGGTGGATAAACGATCATCAGCTTGAAGAGCTGGCAAGGCCGCTGATGAAAAGCCAGTACGGGGAGTATCTGCTTCAGCTTCTTAAAAGATGTTGAACTGTTGAGTTGTTTATTTGTCGAACTGTTTTGTATTCGGCATTCTGGGTCAATGTTGTTGGCTTTGATATTTTGCCAAGCCTGATTTAATACAAGTGCCATTTTTATCAGATGGCTGACAGTTCTTTGATGGAGGTTGCGTGCCGGCTTATTCTTTCTGTTGATCTGGGCTTTATGGATGCATCCATGCATGAGCAGTTAAAACTGAATATCAGCGAAGTGTCAAGTAAGCTGAATGCTTTACACAGAAGTTGCTCTTAGAAAACAATTCAACAGTATTCCATGCAAGTAACAGCTACAGCGATTCCTGATGTGTTGATTTTCGAGCCTCGGGTCATTGGCGATGAGAGAGGTTATTTCCTTGAATCGTTCCGCAAGAATGTTTTTGAGGAGCGCGCGGGCAAGGCGACATTTGTGCAGGATAACGAGTCATTCTCGAAATACGGTATTCTGAGGGGGCTGCACTACCAGAGACCACCTTTCATGCAGGGAAAACTTGTCCGGGTTGTCAGGGGAAAAGTCCTTGATGTGGCTGTCGATATCCGCAAAGACTCACCGACTTTTGGGCAGCATATTTCCAGGATTCTCAGCGACGAGAACAGGCTGATGATGTGGATTCCACGTGGTTTTGCTCATGGATTTGTCGTGTTGAGCGAACATGCCCTTTTCAGCTACAAGTGTGATAACTACTATTCCCCTGAACATGATACAGGGATTCTCTGGAACGATCCCGATCTCGGGATAGACTGGATGCTTCCGGTTGAGGATATCCGGGTATCGGAAAAGGACGGGCGGCTGCCGAAGTTGTCTGAAATCACCCCGGTGATTTCAAGTCAAAAGTAAAAAAATCAAGAGACAAAAAAGGGAAATGCAAATGACTATTGACGAATGGTGGATTGAATGATGAGCAATGAGCAAGAAAAGTGTGCTACGTGCTACGAGTTATGTGTTAAGACCGCTTCTTGGCTGGATAGACGGTCCAAACACCTATTTCACAGGACTTGACCCGGAGATCCACAGTTTTTCTTTCTGTTATTTTCAGTTTTTGACTTTCTACTTTTGAATTTTGACCTTTGACTTTATTTGAATGAACATTCTTGTTACAGGCAGTAATGGGCAATTGGGATCGGAGCTGCGGGCGTTGGCGGATCAAAAGGACAGAATGAATTTTCTCTTTTATGATCTGCCTGAGCTCGATATTACCGACAGTATCGAAGTTCAGCATGTATGCCGTAAACATTCCTTCACGGCAATTGTAAATTGCGCGGCATATACAGCGGTAGACGAAGCTGAGGAAGATGCCGGTACGGCGTTCAGGGTAAACCGTGACGGGGCGGCCGTTCTGGCAAAGGCCGCAAGGGATAATGGCGCACTGCTGGTGCATATCTCGACGGATTACGTTTTCAATGGTGAGTCATGTGTTCCTTACCGTGAAAGTGATCCTGTCAGTCCGCTCGGTGTTTACGGCAGATCGAAATGGGAGGGCGAAGAGCAGATTCGCAGTATAGCGCCTTCCTATATCATACTGCGAACATCCTGGCTGTACTCCCTGTACGGGCAGAACTTCGTCAAGACAATGCTGCGCCTGGGAAGGGAGCGGGACGGGTTGAAAGTCGTTTTCGATCAGGTCGGTACGCCGACCAGTGCATCCGACCTCGCTGGCGGCATTTTCTCGATTCTTGACGGGCATGACAGGGAGCTTGTCTATGCGGAGACCTATCATTACTCGAATGAGGGGGTCTGCTCATGGTATGATTTTGCTGTGGCCATCATGAGGATAAAAGGTCTGCAATGCAAGGTCTTGCCGGTAGGCAGCGAGGAATATCCGACAAAAGCGAAGCGGCCTCATTACAGCGTTTTGCACAAGGGAAAGATCAAGGAGCATTGGGGAATGGATATCCCGCACTGGCAGGACTCGCT